>DAHVZZ010000499.1:0-3858 GCA_027323785.1 Acidobacterium sp.
GCCATCACAAGACAACACATAAGGCCAAGTCTCATAAGGTCAGATCCAGGGCGGTCCACTCGTCACGGAGCCGCGCGAAGAGCGCGCATGCGGCAGGCAGGCAGGGCGCGACGCACCGTTCCGCGAAAATGCACGCCCGGACTACGCATGTGTCACGGGCTCACGCGCGGACAGGGAATGCGCGGGCGCATCGGGTCGTGCGGCACAGGACAGGAAGTGCGGCGCGGCGCGTATCGCATCGGCACCGGCGCCATCGCTACTACGAGCGATTCCTGGTGAGTTCGTATGCCAAGGGCAACATCTTTGCAGGCGACATTACGGCGGGCGAAGATCCGGTGGTGCGTCGCGCGGCGATTGAAGCCCTGGGCGCGATGAACGGCACAGCCGTGGTGATCGACCCCGCGGACGGGCGGATTCTGGCCATGGTGAACCAGAGGTTGGCCCTGTCACCGGGTGCGGAGCCTTGCTCGACAATCAAGCTGAGCGTGGCGCTGGCGGCGCTTTCCGAAGGGATCGTGACGCGGGATACCATGGTGCGGCTGCGGGGCTTCCACATGAACCTGACGGAGGCGCTGGCGCACAGCAACAATCTCTACTTCGAAAAGCTGGGCCGCGAATTGGGCTTCGAGCGCGTGCAGCGTTACGCCAGGGAGTTTGGGCTGGGCGAGCTGGCCGGCTATCACATCGAGGGCGAGCACGTGGGCGAATATCCGAGGCAGGCGATTCCCGCCGCGCAGGGCGGCGTGGGACGCATGTGCAGCTTCGGACAGGGCGTGTCGTTGACGCCACTGCAACTGGGAGCGCTGATCTCGGCAATTGCCAACGGCGGAACGCTTTATTATCTGCAGCATCCGACCACCGCTGAAGAAGCAGCGAACTTTGCGCCGGTGATCAAGCGGAAGCTCGATATCGCGAAGTTTATTCCCGACGTGGAGGACGGCATGGCGGGTGCGGTAGAGTACGGAACCGCACGGAGCATGCGCATCAAGTTCCGGGAGTTTCCGCTTTTCGGCAAGACGGGGACGTGCTCGAAGGCCGGAACACGCTTTGGGTGGTTCGGGGCGTTCGCCGACACGCCGCGGGGAAAGCTGGTGACCGTCTTCCTGCTGGAGGGTGGCAGGCCGACCTATGGGCCCTATGCGGCGCAACTGACGGGCGATTTCTACAGGCATCTCTGGGAAGACAACTACTTTAGCCCCAGGGAGATGCGCGAGAATCAGACGGCGCCGGCGGGTGCGGAGACGCGGATGAGCGCGGAATAAGGGCTGCCCGTGCACCAGCGCGGTGGCCAGCGCAAGAAGGTTTGCACCGAATCCTGCCCTGAAACATCCGATAAAGCGAGATGTCCTGCAGTATTTTTGAGCTGACTGCCGTCAAAGTGTGCAGGTACTCTGACTATCCCGCGGGCCCGAAGTGAATTCCTGATGGAAGTGCCCACAAACATCCTGCTGATGTATGGTTACGTGCTGCTCTTTGCCTGGATGCTGGTGGAGCAGCTCGGCATACCGTTGCCGGCGGCGCCGGTGCTGGTGGCGGCCGGGGCGCTGTCGGCGGACCGGCAGATCAGCTTTGGACTGGCGCTGGTGGCCGGGCTGGCCGGTTCGCTGGTGGCCGACAGCGTGTGGTACTTCATCGGGCGCCGGTACGGGCACTCGGTGCTGCGGCTGCTTTGCAAGCTGTCGCTGGAGCCGACAACCTGTGTCCGGCGTACACAAAACTCCTTTGGCCGCCGCCGCGCGGTGACGCTGGTGGTGGCGAAGTTTGTGCCGGCGCTGGCGACGCTGGCTCCGCCGATTGCCGGTGAGAACGGGATGAGCTTCGGCTCGTTTCTGGTTTTCGACGGGCTGGGCGCGGTGTTGTGGGTGGGAGCGGTGCTGGGTCTGGGCCGGTTCTTCGGCGACGTGCTGAAGCGCGAGCCCCGGCTGCTGGATTGGGCCGGGCAGTTCTGGCTGGCGCTGCTGGCGATAGGCGTAGCGGGATTTATCGTCTGGCGTCTGGTACGCCGGCGGATGATCCTGAAGGACCTGGCGGCGGCACGGCTGGAGCCGGAAGAACTGAAGAAGCAGCTCGACGCGGGCGAGGATGTGTACATCGTGGATCTGCGCCATCCGCTGGAGCTGCTGCCTGATCCGTTTACGCTGCCCGGCGCGGTACACTTTTCGCCGGAGTCGCTTGCGGCGCGGCACCAAGAGATTCCGCGCGACCGCGAGGTGGTGCTCTTTTGCACTTGCCCGAGCGAGGCTACGGCGGCCCGAACAGCCCTGACCCTGCACAGGCTGGGCATTGAACGCGTGCGCTCACTGCGCGGCGGCTTCGATGAGTGGAAGCGGCTGGGGTTCCCGCTGGATGCGGTGCAGCCGGCGGGAGCGTCCAAAGTGGTTGCCGGGCAAGGCAGATCATGATTCCGGCAGGATGACCCTTCGCATTTGTGCGCGGCACGAAATTGCCTGCAAAAAATTCTGTGGAAAAGAAAATATTTATGGGGGGGTGGGTGCGTTTGCCATTCGTTTGGGCTTGCGGCGCATGCTGTGCGATCCCTGAGCGGAATACGAAATGGGTGTGCTCGGTCATGCTGGTGTTCTCCCCGGGCTGGCTTTCTGGAAGCGTTAATGGTTCTATTATGTGCGGAGAGGCGGAAATTCCCTGCAAATGTAAGTTGATGGATTCGCGGAGGTTGGGGCGCAGGGGGCTTGACTTTGGCTGATCGTCTTCCTGAAGCGACAGCCTGGTTTGGAAGCGTGGTCGCTGCCCTGACCAGCAGAGCCAGGACGGAGCTCCCCATTTTGTGGTGGATCTGACTGTCAAATAAACGTGAGTGGGATGCACGGCCAGCCGCCGTCATCGTCGCGTGATCCTCAACCTGCCTAAACCCCGGTCTCCGTCAACAGCGAGAGACCGGGGGCACCCTCATCCCCGTTTGAAATCGTCAGTGGGACCGTGGCCACGGGCCAGCTAAAGCCGGTGGCTGAGGAAGGAAGATTCTCTCAGATCGTGACCACATTGAGACCGGGGATGTGCTGGAAGTGCTTCATGTTGATCGTGGCGACATCGAAGCCGAGATGCAAGGCCGTAACACCGATCACAAGGTCCTCGAAGTCGATGGTGATTCCCTGGGCCGCTTGCTCGCCTTCGACGCGTCCGGCAAGCTGGGCGATTTCGAGCGTCATGGGATGCACGATCAGGTCGTGGAAGACGCCCTCGGCGAAGACGCGCCGCCGTGTGCGGTCGGCGTCGGTTTTGGCGCGATAGATCCCGTGCGTCAGTTCCACGACGCTGACGGTAGAGAGCGCGACATCGATCTCGCCATGCGCGGCTCGTATCCGGCGAAGGATGTCTTCGACGCCCTCGCCGCGCCGTTCGCTTTCGATCAGGATGCTGGTATCGAGGATCAGGCCCACCGGACTATTCCCACGCCGACGTATCGCGCGGCTTGCGGTTGCGGATGATCTCTTCGAGGTCGGCGGCGAACCCGGCATCCATCACCGGCTTATAGCCGAGTTCCCGCGTGCGGGCCTCGGCCAGGGCGATGGATTCGGAGATGGAACGGCGCGGCGGTGCGGCCTTGCGCAGCACGATGGCCGGCGCAGCGTCCTTTTCGATGACGATCTCTTCGCCCAGATAGGCGCGGGCCAAAAGGCCCTTGATGTCGCGGATCGCTTCGTCTTCCGAGATGTGGGTCACTGCCATACTCATGATGATATCTCGATTCTTCACCCCGTCGACGAAGACCTGCCGCAGGGGGCCCCGTTTCAGCTTTTTCCCTTAGCAGCTAAAAACAGCAGCTAGAGGAAAACATCACTCCTGGGCTGGCGCAGCCTTATTGTCGCTTTATTCCCAGACCATCGAAGGGCGCCCTCA
>DAHVZZ010000529.1:0-3040 GCA_027323785.1 Acidobacterium sp.
CGGAAAAGCGAAAGCGGCGGATGCCAAGGCTGGGGGCGGGAAGCTGAAGGCCGAGGCGAAGGGGCTGATGGGAAGGATTCTGGCAAAGATTCACAAACGGTAGGGGCAATTCGCGCGCCGCCATGCATTAGAGTACGAAACAAGCAAACAATCGGGCGAAGGCGGGGCAGGAGCGAAGCCAGGGCGGAGAGGGTGAGCGGCGCGCGGTCCGGTCTGAAGGAGTGGTGCGGGAATGCCGGAGGAGATGGCGAAGGGGCCGGAGGGCGCGAGCGAGCTGGATCTGCTGCACGAGATAGGGAGCCGGATGGCGGCTGCCGATCCGCTGCACGAGGTGCTGGAGCGGGTGATCGAAATGGTGACGGCGGCGGTGCGCTGCGACTCGTGCTTCATTTATGTGCTGGAGAAGGAGAGGCTGGTGCTGCGGGCTTCGAAGAATCCGCACGAGGATGTGGTGGACCAGCTGGAAGTGGCGATGGGCGAGGGCGTGACGGGGTGGGCGGCGGAGCATCGGCAGACGGTGGCGATTGCGTCGCGAGCGTGGGCCGATCCGCGGTTTGCGACGTTTGGGAGTTTGCCGGAAGACCGGTTTGAGGCGTTTCTGGCGGTGCCGATTCTGTGCCGGGGAAAGCTGGTGGGCGCGATCAACGTGCAGCACCGGGCGGTGCACAACCATTCGAAGCGGGAGGTTCGGCTGATCACGATGATCGGCTACCTGGTGGGCGCGGAGATGGAGCTGGCGCGGATGGAGTACGAGAAGACGCAGCTGACGGCGCAGCTGGAGACGCGCAAGGTGATGGAGCGGGCGAAGGGGATTCTGCAGCGGGAGCTGGGGATCGATGAGGAAGCGGCTTATCTGATGCTGCAGAAGCAGAGCCGGCAGAAGCGGCGTCCGCTGAAGGAGATCGCGGAGGCGATTATTCTGATGGACGATCTGAAGAAGGGGAAGAAGGGCAGTTAAGGCTCGTCCTGTGTGCCGATGGCGGGGCCGAGGAGCTGTCGGATGGCCTGGACGTATTCGAGGAGAGCCTGGCGGCCCTTTTCGGTGATGCGGCAGACGGTTTGGGGTTTGCGGAGGACGAAGCGCTTTTCGGTGGCGATGTAGCCGGCTTCTTCGAGGCGGAGGAGCTGAGCGCCGAGGTTGCCGTCGGTAGATCCGGTTTTGGCGCGGAGCCAGGTGAACTCGGCCTGCTCGACGGTGCTGAGCAGGGAGAGAACGGCGAGGCGGAGCCTGCCGTGGACGACCGGGTTGAGCTGGGGCAGATCAGGCATGGGCTGAGGCGTGGCTGCGATGCCGGCTTTCGGCGATGGACGTATAGATTCCAAAGACAACGAGGCAGAGGACGATGGCGGCGATGAGGACGGCCATGCTCTGCGTATTGCTGCCGAAGCAGGCGGCCACGGCGGCGGCCCACCAGACGAGAGCGCAGGTGAGCTGCACCCGCCAGCGCAGCATCATGGCCGAAGCGCCGTTGGCGAGGCCGAGGATGGCGGCCAGGGTGGCGGCGAAGATGTGTGGATCGGTGAGGCGGCCGGTGAAGCCGAGAACGAGGAAGAGCAGGAACATGGAGATGCCGGTGGCCATCCAGAGGGCTCCGATGGCGCGGCCGAGGATGGTGCTGGCCGCGCCGTCGATGCGGCGGGAGGCGATGGCGATGGTGGCGAGGATGCCCGCGACCATGGTGACGGGCCAGGCCCAGGAGCTGCCGTTCCAGGCCATCCAGGCAAAGGCGATGAGATAGGCGAGACCCCAGAGAGTGAAGGCCCATCCCCAGCGGCCGGTGGTGTGGCGGCCTTCGGCGATCATGCCTTCGATGAGGCTGAGGCGATCGTTGAGCTCATGCTGGCTAAATTGTTCATCCTTAACAGGTTCGCTCATGGCTGGTGTCCTTTCCGTGGATAGCCGGGGCTACTGGTGGTGCTGGAGGGTCATGTCCATGCTGCGGAAGGGCGGATGGCTGCCGACGGTGGCGGAGGTGGTCTCATGCCATTCGCCTGTGGGGGTGAGGTTCATGGAATTGAGGATATGCGCGGGGCCAGCCTGCGTTCCCCAGGAAAAGCCGTGGGGGATGACGGTGAGCTTCGTGTCGAGGTAGCGGCCGTCGTTGTAGGCGCGGAAGCGATAGGCGTGATTGGCGGGGTTGTAGGCGATGGTGGCGAGGGCGCTGAAGACGGTGTGGCCGCCGGGGGCGACGCTTTTGCCCTCGACGAGCAGGACGAGGCCGCCGAGTTTGTACTGGACATTTTCAGACTGGGTGAAGTGCATGGCCTGGCCGGGGCCACGGTAGATGGTGATGGGTCCGGACCAGTGTCCGGTGAGGAAGGAGAGCTTTTGCATGGCGGCGTGTTCGGCCTGGATGTTGGCGGTGTTGGGCTGCTGGGCGGCGGCGGGCAGGGCGAGCGCGGCGAAGCAGAGTTCGGCCGATGCGAGAAGAGCGGCGATGGGGCGGATGGGTTTTTTCATGGGGCGACTCCGATGGATGAGGATGGACAGCGTGGCCCGGCGCGTGTAGATAACTCTATGAAATAGAGTCTGAAAAGTCAAGAGGCTGGGCTTGTCTGGAGGGGCGTTTTCGTGGGGGCGAGTGTCCGTTTCCGAACAGAGACATCTGATTCCGGACAGATGCGGCAGGGGATGGCTGGGGTAAGTGGCTTCTTTTCAGCGGGCAAAGTGGGGTTTGCTTTGGCACGGGAACTGCGGTGGGGATGTGGAGTATCTGGTGTGAGGAGGATTGCCGATGATCGCCGATTTTCGTTATGCGCTGCGGCAGTTGAGGAAGTCTCCGGGATTTGCGGTGACGGCGCTGGTGACGCTGGCGCTGGGGATTGGGGCGACGACGGCGATCTTCACGCTGGTGTATGACGCGATGCTTCGGCCGCTGCCCTTTGCGCACGCGGGGCGGCTGGTGACGATCCAGGAGAATGTGGCGGAGTGGAGCGGAGCCCTGCCGCTGAGCGCAAATCATTTTGAGTTTTGGGAGAAGCACAGCCGGAGTTTTGCGGCGATGGCGGCGATGAGCGAGGAGTCGATGCCGCTGTCGCA
>DAHVZZ010000532.1:0-4597 GCA_027323785.1 Acidobacterium sp.
TGGCGTCATGCGTGATTCCGTGCCACGCCAGCTCCGCGCCCGCGTCCAGCCCCCGAAAGATCTCCGGCGGCGCGCTGGCGATCGAGTACGAGTACACCCGGTATTTCCCTGTGCTTGGCGACGCGATAATCGCCTCCCACATCGCCGCTTTGCCGTCCGCATTGGTGAAACCCGGCACCTCTTTTGCCGAGAGCCGGATCAGCTTCGCGCCCGGCGACCATTCATGCGCCGCCCTGTACATCAGCGCAAACGCCTTCTTCGCGCTGACCGGTTCCGGAGCTGCCGCCGGCTGCACCGCCGTCTCCGGCGACGCTGCCGCGCTTTGGCTGGGAGTCTTCGCCGATTTTGAACAACCCGCTGCCAGCAGAACGGCGAGAGTCAGCGATAATGCCGCCCACTTCCCCATCGAATATCGAGCCATAGTTCTCATCGCAGTCCTCCCTTCTGCCGCTGCCGCCGCTGCATCCTGCCAACGGCGGCAGACAGTTTCTACCTGCACCTGTATCACGTTCCAGGCGCTCTCGATGTGACTGCGGTCACCCGCTCCCGCCGCATCGCAAACCGCTCTATTCCTTGTCCTTACGATCTCCGTCCTGATGATCCCCGCCGCTCCGCAGCTGGGGCATCGTTGCGCCCTTGCTCAGCGTCAGCAGCCCGGCCTGCGAATACGTCAGCAGCTTCTCCCGCGTATCCGTAATATCCAGGTTCCGCATCGTCAGCTGCCCGATCCGGTCCCGCGGCGAAAACGTCGATTCGCCCTTCTCCATCGTCAACCGCTCCGGATGAAACGTCAGATTCGGCGAGGCCGTGTTCAGAATCGAATAATCGTTCCCCCGCCGCAGCTCCACCGTCACTTCGCCCGTCACCGGATTCGCCACCCACCGCTGCGCGCTCTCCCGCAGCATGATCGCCTGCGGATCGAACCAGCGCCCCTGGTACAGCAGCCGCCCCAGCTTGCGCCCGTTCTCGCGATACTGCTCGATCGTGTCCTCGTTGTGGATGCCCGTGATCAGCCGCTCGTACGCAATGTACAGCAGCGCCAGACCCGGAGCCTCGTAGATGCCGCGGCTCTTCGCCTCGATGATCCGGTTCTCAATCTGGTCGCTCATCCCCAGGCCATGCCGCCCGCCGATCCGGTTCGCTTCCAGCAGCAGCTCCACCTGGTCCGCGAACTCCCGGCCGTTCAGCGCCACTGGCCAGCCTTCATGGAAGCGCACCGTCACTTCCTCGCGCGCCACCGCCACATCGTCCCGCCAGAAGGCCACGCCCATAATCGGCTCAACGATGCGGATGCTGCTGCTCAGCTGCTCCAGATCCTTCGCCTCATGCGTCGCCCCCAGCAGGTTCGAGTCCGTCGAGTACGCCTTCTCCGCCGACATCTTGTACGCGAACCCCGACCGGCGCATGAACTCCGACATCTCCGCGCGCCCGCCCAGCTCCTCGATGAACGCCTCGTCCAGCCACGGCTTATAAACCCTCAGCTCCGGATTCACCAGCAGTCCATAGCGGTAGAAGCGCTCGATGTCGTTGCCCTTGAAGGTGCTCCCGTCGCCCCAGATGCTGACGTCGTCTTCCTTCATCGCCGTCACCAGCATCGTCCCGGTCACCGCGCGCCCGATCGGCGTCGTGTTGAAGTAGGTCACGCCCGCCGTCGATATATGGAACGCCCCGCTCTGCAGCGCCGCCAGTCCTTCCCGCACCAGCTGCGCCCGGCAGTCGATCAGCCGCGCCTTCTCGGCCCCGTATTCCAGCGCCTTGCGCGGAATCTGTTCGTAATCCTTCTCGTCCGGCTGCCCCAGATTGGCCGTGTACGCATAAGGACGCGCGCCCTTCTGCTTCATCCAGTGCAGCGCGGCGCTGGTGTCCAGCCCTCCGGAAAATGCGATCCCAACCTTCTCCCCGGCTGGCAGGTGTTCCAGAATATTCGACATAGAGCGTTTACGGCCCCTTCAATAAGAATCAGTGCTTCAGTTGCAGCTTCTTGACTGATTCTAGAGCCTGCTATTCGCTTTCGCGCTGATCCGCCGGCATTCGGTCCCCGCCGGCATCCGCGCCCCGCCGCCCCGCCGCAATCCGCAGACGGCCTTTACCATGGAATTACCTCATGGATTCCGCATCCCCTGCTGCTTCTGCTCACCCAACCCGGATGGCCATCGCTCTGGCTTTCGTCAGCGTTTACATCTGCTGGGGCGCGACCTACACCGCCATGAGCATCGGCGTCCGCCTGCTCCCCGCGCCCATCCTCGCCGGAACCCGCATGATTATCGGCGCCACCATCATGCTCACCGCCTGCGCCCTCGCCGGCAAAAAGCTCTTCTACGACCGCCGCACCATGGGATGGCTCGCCCTCGTCGGCTTCCTCATGCTCTTCTGCGGCAACGTCGGCCTGGTCTGGAGCGAGAAATACGTGCCTAGCGGCCTCGCCGCCCTCATTGTCGCCATCATGCCGTTGCAGGCCGCCATCATCGAGAGCCTCCTGCCCTCCGGGGAACGCCTCCGGCGTCGCGGCATCCTCGGCCTCCTGCTCGGCCTCGTGGCGCTCGGCGCTCTGCTCTGGCCCCGCCTCCATGAAGCCCTCGAGCCTCACCAGGCAGGCCGGACCATGCTCCTGCTTCCTGCCCTGGTGCTTCTGCTCGGAACCCTGAGCTTCGCCAGCGGCTCCGTGATCTTCCGCCATCAGCGGCTTCCCGTGCACCCGCTCGTCGCCGCGGGATGGGAGATGTTCGTTGCCGGAGTCTGCAATCTTATCCTCGCCACCTCCCTCTGGCAGTGGCCCTATGCCGTTTGGAATGAGCGCAGCTGGGCCGCCATCGGCTACCTGGTGCTCTTCGGCTCCCTCCTCGGTTTCTCCTGCTATATCTGGCTCATCCACCACGTTCCCGTCGCCAAAGTCGCCACCTATGCCTATGTCAATCCAGTGGTTGCGGTCATTCTGGGGGCTCTGGTTCTGGGAGAGCACATGCAGCGGTCCGAATACTTCGGCATGGTCGCCGTGCTCGGCGCCGTCGCTCTGGTCACCTCCTCGCAGATGAAAAGCGGCCGCAAGGCTGCCGAAATCGAAGTCAATCCCGTCGAAAGCGAGGCATAAACATACCGTCCCCTGCCATGGCCCGCCGGGGTTCCGGACGCCCTCAAAGAATTCTCCGCCTTCAGGTTGCCCTCGCCACAGCTTCTCCCATCCAGATAAGATGGATGGGCACTCCTCACCCGGATTCCCATCCTTTCCGGGTATTGCTGCCGCGGATACTGGGCCCTTATTGAACAAGCTTTTTCCCCTCCGTAATGCCCTGTTCAAGGTGCATGCGGATACTGGCCTCAGGACTGCGCCCACGGGAGGATTCATGGCCGAACTGCGAAAGATCTCCTATCTCTGGAAAGACCCCGAAACCGCAAAGGACTACGCGACCGCTGTTTCGCTCCACAGCCACACCAATCAATCCAGGGAAACGCTCGACTTTCTCGCCACTCTCGGCAACCAGTACCCCCTGCTGCGCCCGCTGCTCGCTCACTACGAGCGCCGCTCCCGCGAGCGCCACAACACTCCCGTCAACTACGCCCTCGCCTACTGGACCCCGCCCCTGACTCCAAAGCTGGCCTTCGACCTGGAGACCGGCCAGATTCAGCGCAAACTCGGCCTCATGCCCCTGGTCTCCATCACCGACCACGACACCATCGCCGCCCCCATGCTCCTCCGCACCGTCGCCTCCGCCCGTCATATCCCCGTCTCCGTCGAGTGGAGCGCGCCCTTTGGCGGCGATCAGGCCTTCCACCTCGGCATCCACAACCTGCCCAGCGATCAGGGCCCCGCCTGGATGAAAGTCTTCGAGGAATACACCGCCAGTCCGAACGAAACAAAGCTCACCGAAATCCTGGCCGCCCTCCACGCTCTGCCCAACGTCCTCATCGTCTTCAACCACCCCATGTGGGACCTCTACCTCATCGGCGAAGACAAGGCCGCCCAGCGCGTCCGCGATTTCATGGCCGCGAATCACCAGTACATCCACGCTCTGGAACTGAACGGCCTCCGCCACTGGAAAGAGAATCGCGCCGTCAAGCGCATGGCCCAGCAGTGGAACAAGCTCCTCATCTACGGCGGCGACCGCCACGGTCTGGAGCCCAACGCCAACGTCAATCTCACCAGCGCCGCCTCCTTCACCGAATTCGTCCACGAGATTCGCTACGAGGGCCGCAGCCACGTTCTCTTCATGCCGCAGTACGCGCAGCCGTGGAAGCACCGCATCCTGCAGTCCACCCTCGACGCCATCCGCGACTATCCGGATTTCCCCCAGGGCTCGCAGGTTTGGGACCAGCGCGTCTATCACCCCGATGCCCAGGGCGTCATTCGCCCCATTCGCGAGCTCTGGCCCGCCGGCGTCGCTCCGGCCTGGATGAACTTCATCATCCGCTCCGTGCTGCTCATGGGCCGCCAGCCCGTATCCGCCAGCCTGCGCCTCGCATGGAGCGAATCCCGCGACCTCAAGTTCGCTCTCGGCGAAGACGCCATCAGCTAATCCGCCAAGTTTCTCATCCGCACAAAAAATCCGCCGCTGCCCGGGATCACCCAGTCAGCGGCGGATTTTCCTTTCGGTCTGTCGCC
>DAHVZZ010000558.1:0-5404 GCA_027323785.1 Acidobacterium sp.
CCGCGGAAAGTCCAGCGTGCGCGCATAGGCGCTGCCGCCGCCGATGATCGCGCGCGGCTTCTCGCGCAGCGCAATCGCTTCCAGCTCGTCGTAGTCGATGGTCTCGGTGTCCCGGCGCACGCCGTAGGAGACGACGCGATAGAGTTTGCCGGAGAAATTCAGCTTGTGCCCATGCGTCAGGTGGCCGCCGTGGGCCAGATCGAGCCCCAGAATTGTGTCTCCCGGCTGCAGCACGGACATATAGGCGGCGGCATTGGCCTGGGAGCCGGAGTGCGGCTGCACGTTGGCATGTTCGGCGCCAAAGAGCTGCTTTGCGCGGTCGCGGGCCAGGTTTTCGACGATGTCGGCGTATTCGCAGCCGCCGTAGTAGCGGCGTCCCGGATAGCCCTCGGCATATTTGTTGGTAAATACCGAACCGGCCGCCTCCAGAACGGCGCGGCTGACAAAATTCTCCGAGGCGATCATTTCCAGACCGTCGTGCTGACGGCGAACCTCGGCGTCAATGGCGGCGGAGACTTCAGGGTCTTCGTGGGCAAGCGACTGCGACATGGGGTCGTACATGCTTCGATTGTAAGCTGTTCGGCCCGGCGGCCCGGACAGAATTGCAGGCCTGTCCGGGGCCGGGCGCGCGGTGTCAGGCTCGCGCGGTTCGGGTGCGTCCGGACCGGAAGAACAACCAGATGATCGAAAGCAGCGCAATGGCCGCGATGATGAACTGCGAGATGACGCAGTAGAGGCACCAGACCTCAAGCACATGGGCCTCGATATTGCTCAGATAGAGGGCAAAACAGAGCCCGCCAATGGCCAGAAAGACCGTCAGCCAGCGTCTCTTCATGAGCGAAGTCAGGACCAGAATGGCGTACCCCACCAGGCCGATGATGGCCACCGGCAGTCCGTTGCGCGGAGCCGGTGGGCCATTTTCCAGGGCCGGATCGCGCTCGGCGCGCAGGTGCCACCACAGGCCATTTACCGTGGCGAAGGAACTGTGGTTCACGATTCCGCAGTCCCAGTGCGAGTTGATGTCGCACGGTTGGACACCTGTCGAATAGTGAACGTGGGTGGCGAGTGCGGACACAACGATTCCGCCGATGGCAAGCAAAGCGATCAAATAGCGCATGTTGAGCTTCCGTGCACCAGTCTAACCCGTGGAAGCCATCCCATGCTGGCCTGGCCGGACCCTACTGCAGGGTTGCCGGAACCGGCAGCGGCTGCACCCCGGAAACCATCAAGCCATTCCCGGATTTTGTGAGCGTTGCGAGGCCCGTCAGATGGCTTTCCGGAGACGCCTCGGTCGCAAGCCGGAAATGCTGGAGTGGCCGTAGTGTTGTTGAATCAGTTGGATACGGATCCAATATAAATGTGATGCGTGACGTTGCGCGCAGGGCACTAAAAACGTTGTGAGAAGACCAGGACTCCGAAAATAAAGACCCAGTAGACTCCCATCGCGTGCCAGTACCACGCGGTGCAGTCCACGGCGATCTGCCGCATTTGCACCTTCCTGAGACGGAACATGGCCACCAGGGCGAAGAGCAACGCCCCCACTCCCACCAACAGGTGGATGCCCTGGGCTCCGGTCAGGAGATAGAAGACATGGCTTCCGGGATCAGTTGTGAAGAACAGACCCTGTGCAGCCATTTCCTTCCAGGCAATCACCTGTCCGGCCAGGAACAGGCATCCGAGCGCGATGGTGGCGATCAGCCAGGGCAGGGCGCGCCGGACAGCGGGCCGGCCCAGTCCCAGCCACTCCTCCATCACATCGATCTCATGAAACAGCTGTCGCCGGGCAATCTCCACGGTGATGGTGGAGAGCAGCAGCACCAGAGTATTCAGCCAGAGGATCGGCGGAATCGCGAGGGGATGCGCCCCCGACGCAACTGGCGGGGGACCGTCGATGAAAAATGTGCTGATCAATACGGAGAACAGGACGAAATCGGCGGCAAGGATGGAAACAACGCCCAGCCGGTATCGCATCAGGAGTTCGCGGGGGCCGCCACTGCCGGAGTGGCCCGAGTCTCCATTGTCGTCGCCTCCTCCGCCACCGGTCGGTCGCCGGTGAAGTGGCGGTTTTCCCCCGTCCCCGGTATCGTTGCGTTCGGCTTCGATCTGATGACGGGTAAAAGTGGTGGGCATAACGACCCCCTCACAGTGGTAAAGCTTACTCCCGTTTTGGCCCGGGAGCGCAGCCGGGCGAACTCTCGTTTCGAGCCCGCTTCAGGAGGAGATGCTCCGCGGAGCCGAACTCGTTTTGTTTGCCCTGTTGGTGTGATGCGCGATTGGGTTCGATTCGAGGGTTGTGGAATGCTGCGGAATTATGAAAGCACCAGTTGCTATGCGGCGGCTCCTCGGAAGCAGCGGCGTTTAGCCCGTCTGAAGGTTGGATGGGAGTTTGCCCGCGCGCTGGATGCGTGGACTCGAAAGTTCGACAGGTCAGCCGCGCGAGCGGCGAACTAATTCGACAAAGCGCCGATGAACACGGCGGTCCGCCGACAGTTCCGGATGGAACGTCGCGGCCATCACGTTGCCCTGCTCGACCAGAACGGGGAAGCCGTCGCGAGTGGCGAGAATTTGAACGTCCGGGCCGGTCTTTACGATGCGTGGCGCACGGATGTAAACCATCTCCAGCGGACCGCCTCCCAGCCGCGTCTCGCCGATCTGAATCGACGAGTCGATCTGCCGCCCGTAGGCATTGCGTTCCACCGTGGCGTCGAGCACGCCGAGGCTTTCCTGCGCCGGATGGAGCACTTCAGCCGCCAGCAGAATGCACCCCGCACAGGTGCCGAAGGTCGGCCTGGTGCGCACAAATTCCCGCAGCGATCCGAGAAAGCCGTCGCGCTCCAGGAATTTGAGAAAGGTCGTGGATTCGCCGCCGGGAATGATCAGGCCCTCAATGGTAGAGAGCTCCTCCGGCTTGCGGACCAGCACCGGCTCGGCGCCGGCTTCCCGCAGGGCCTGCGCGTGGGCATCGTAGTCGCCCTGAATGGCGAGAACTCCGATCCGGGGCGGGGAATCCGGTTCTATCGCGGCTGGCGAGGAAGTGGATTCTTGCGCGGAACGCTCTTCCTGCTTCCGCGATATCGTGACAGGCATTGCGCAAATCCTCGGAAAGACTCGCGCTGGATGGCTGGGCCAGCGCGCTGCGTATGCGCCGAAGGCGCGGTTCTCTCGTGCGGCCGCTACCAGCCGCGCGTCTGCAGCAGTTGCGATTCTTCCAGCGCCGCCGCGGCCAGGCCCTTCATCGTTCCGGTCACCTGTTCGCTCACCTTCGCCAGAACAGCGGGATCGTTGTAGTGGGTGGTGGCGATGACGATGGCGCGGGCGCAGCTCACCGCTTCCTCGCGCTCCGCCGGGTTGCGCGGCGTACCGATGTCGTTGTTGCCGCAGAGCCCGGCCTTCGCGTCCTTCTCAGTCCAGTTCTCCACTTCCAGCGGGGTCGCACGCTCCTTCATAAAGATCCCGGAGCCGACAAAGACTGCCTCCGCGCCGAGCTGCATCATCAGCGAGGCGTCCGCGGGGGTGGCAATGCCGCCGGCCGAGAAATTCGGTACCGGCAGCTTGCCTGTCTGGGCGACCATACGGACTAACTCGTAGGGAGCCTGATGTTCCTTGGCTGCGCCGTACAGTTCCTGATCGCTCAGCACAGTCAGCTGCCGCATCTCGCGCGTAATCTGGCGCATGTGCTGCACGGCGTGCACCACGTCCCCGGTTCCGGCCTCGCCTTTGGTGCGAATCATCGCCGCACCTTCCGCAATGCGCCGCAGCGCCTCGCCCAGGTTGCGCGCGCCGCAGACGAATGGCGTCCGGAAGGCGTGTTTGTCGATATGGTGCACTTCGTCGGCCGGCGTCAGTACTTCGCTCTCGTCGATGAAGTCCACGCCCAGCTCCTGCAGGATCTGTGCTTCGGCAAAGTGGCCGATGCGCGCCTTGGCCATGACCGGGATGGATACCGCCTGGATGATTTCCTTAATGAGGGAGGGTTTCGCCATCCGGGCCACGCCGCCCTCGGCGCGAATCATGGCGGGAACGCGCTCCAGCGCCATCACCGAAGTCGCCCCGGCCTCTTCGGCGATGCGCGCCTGTTCGACGTTCATCACGTCCATA
Source organism: Acidobacterium sp. (assembly GCA_027323785.1). Taxonomy (GTDB): domain Bacteria; phylum Acidobacteriota; class Terriglobia; order Terriglobales; family Acidobacteriaceae; genus Palsa-343. Next base: position 4,099 of record DAHVZZ010000558.1, read on the forward strand.
ATCACGCCGCCCTTGAGCATCTCCGCCAGGCCGACCTTGAGTCGGAGCGATGTGCCGGAGTTGGACGACTGGTTGCTGTTCTGTGCGTCTGCCATGGTGAAGCTCCTCTGGGCTCGAAAGTCTGCCGGGGCAATGCCAGCCGCGCCGGCGCGAGCCGAAATCGTACTGAAACTCAAGTTTAACAAGGAACGTCCGTCGGCAGCGGATGACCCTCCGGCAAGAAACAGCCGGCACTAAGCGCTTTTTCTCACCTCCGCGTCCGCGGCCGTGCTGCCGATTACCTGTTCAGCAGTTGCCGAATGCGGTACCGGAACCGGCTTCCCGCGCCCGCGGTTGGGCGACGCGCGTTTCGGCGTTTAGACTGAAGTTATTCTGGATTCACCGTACCCACCATGGACAAATTCGTAATTCGCGGCGGCAATCCGCTGATCGGCTCTATCCGCGTCAGCGGCTCCAAAAACTCTGCTCTCCCCTGTATGGCGGCGGCCATCCTCACCGAAGACGAGGTGGTCCTCGAAAACGTTCCCCAGGTGCGCGATATCGAAACCGAGCGGAAGCTGCTGACTTCCATGGGCGCGGAAGTCGAGCTGGGCTACGGCCGCGCGCAGCACCGCACCACCATCAGCTGCCGGATACTTTCCGATCCCACGGCGAAATACGAGATCGTGAAGACCATGCGCGCTTCGGCGCTGGTGCTGGGGCCGCTGGTGGCCCGCACCGGGATCGCGCGCGTCTCCATGCCCGGTGGCTGCGCCATCGGAGCCCGTCCCATCGACCTCCACATCAAGGGGCTGGAATCGATGGGCGCGCAGATCAGCTATGAGCATGGCTATATCGAAGCTCGCGCCGAGCGGCTGAAGGGCGCACACATTGTCTTCGACAAGATCACCGTGACCGGCACGGAAGATCTGCTGATGGCCGCGGTCCTCGCCGAGGGCGAAACCGTGATGGAGAATTGCGCGCTGGAGCCGGAAGTCTCCGACCTGGCCGCGCTGCTTACCGGCATGGGCGCCAAAATCGAAGGAGCCGGCACCTCGACCATCCGGGTGCAGGGCGTCGAAAAACTCCATGGCGCGAAGCACCGCATCAATCCGGACCGCATCGAGGCCGGGACTTTTCTTGTCGCCGGAGCCATCACTGGGGGCGACCTCTGCGTCACCCACTGCAACCCGGCGCATCTGGCTGCTGTGATTCGCAAGCTGCAGGAGTGCGGTGTTCGCGTGGAAGTCATCGGCAACGACCAGATCCGCGTCCGCGCGGAGGGTCCGCTGAAATCCGCTGACATCTCCACGGAAGAATATCCCGG
>DAHVZZ010000472.1:0-4322 GCA_027323785.1 Acidobacterium sp.
TATCGATCCGGGAGATGTTCGCCTGGGTGGGATACATCAACCTGGTGCTGACGGTCTTCAATATGCTGCCTGGCTATCCGATGGACGGCGGCCGAATTCTGCGCGCACTGCTGTGGTGGAGATCGCACAGCTTCGAGCGCGCCACGCGCACCGCCTCCGCGATGGGCCGGATCATGGCTGTGGCGTTCATGGCGATGGGCGTGATTGACTACATCACCCGGAGTCACCTGGGCGGGCTGTGGATGGTCTTCATCGGATGGTTCCTGTTCGAGGCATCGCGCGCCAGCTATCTGGAGGTGGCGATGAAGGAGGATCTGAAGGGCGTGCGGGTCGGCGACCTGATGCAGCGAGATCCGGCGACCATCGACGGCCGGCTTTCGGTGCAGAACTTTGTGGACAACGAGCTGCTGCGCACGGGACACCGCTGCTATGTGGTGCGCGAAGACGGCGAAGTGGTGGGGATGATTACGCCCCGGGAAATCCGCCGCATCGAGCGTGACGCATGGCCGCTCATCGCCGTCGACACGGTGATGCGCCCGTTGAGCCGCATGACCTTTGTGCGGCCCGACACCTCGCTGGCGGACGCTTTGCGGACGATGGGGGAAAACGAGCTGGTGGAGGTTCCGGTAATTGTGGATGGGCGGCTGGAGGGGGTTTTGTCGCGCGCCGATGTGCTGGCTTACCTGCAGACGCGGTCGGAGCTGCGGGCTTCCTGAGAGCGAAAACCGATCAGTGGTGCAGCTTCTGCAGGTGGCGGAAGCCGTCGGTCTGGATCAGCATGCCGGTGAAGAGGGTGAGGTTGTAGCAGGCATGGACGACAACGCCGGAAGCAACGGAGTCGTTGCGCAGGCGCACGATGCAGAGGACCACGCTGACCACTCCGATGAGCAGCACCGGAGCCCAGGAAAAGGAAACCTGCTGGGCGTGCATCAGCGCGAAGGGGATGGACGTGAGCACGATGGAAACGGGGATGCCGATGTTGCGCACCGTGGATTCGGAGATGGTTCCGCGGATCTGAAACCAGCGGAAGACATTGATGAAGCTGGGCAGGATGAATCCGCGGAAGGCGAGTTCCTCGGTGAGCGGCGCGAGCGAAATGCCGAAGCCCATGAGAAGCCATGCCGCCGCCTGGGATTTGGTGAGGTCCTCCAGGATGGGAGGCGCTTTGGGCATGGGCAGGAAGTTGCCGGCCAGCGAAACGACCAGCCCGAGCAGCACTCCGGTGAGCCCCAGCGCGAAGAACCAGCGTCCAGCCACGGGGGCGTTCCAGTGGACGCCTTCGGTCATGGGGCGACGCCACCAGAGCGTGAAGGTCATGGCGGCCATCGCCCAGAGGACGAGATACCAGATGATCTGGATGGCAATGGCGTAGCGCATCTCATGCACGACATTCATCATCAGGATGTGAATGCTGTGCGGATGGATAATCGCGAGAAAGAGGAGAAAGCTGATGATGTAGGCCACGACCAGCGATGGAATCATCAGCAGAAAAAAGACAGCCGTGTGGCCGAGGTGCGGAATGAGCGGGGGACGGCGCGGAGGCGCAGGCTCGGCGGGCTGATACTCCACGACGCCGGTCTGCATGGGAACGAGCGGTTCCTGCGCCGGGGGCCAGGCGTAGATCTCCGGATTCTCCGGCGAGGTCTCCGGAGAGGCGGCAGGCTCGTTCGGATTGTGTTCCGGCGTGGATTCGGAGTTCGGGTCGGTCAGGTTCATTGGATGGTCTGCTTCCCTGCTCTCTTCCTGGATTTGGTCTGCGTCTTTTTTGCCGGTCTGCGAGCTGCGCCCCCGCTGGCTGCTTCGATTGTGACCGGCACGGCGACCGGATTGCCAACTGCCACACCCGAATCCGCATAGTAGCGGGCCAGGAATTGGCCAGTATACGACGAGGCGACGGCCGCAACTGCTTCAGGGGGACCTTCGGCAACAATATTGCCTCCGCCTTCGCCGCCCTCGGGGCCGAGGTCGATGAGCCAGTCGGCATTGCGGATGACGTCCAGGTTGTGTTCGATGATGATGACCGTGTTTCCCAGATCGGTGAGCCGGTGCAGGACTTCAAGGAGCTTGCGGACGTCGTCGAAGTGCAGGCCGGTAGTCGGCTCGTCGAGGAGATAGAGGGTGCGGCCGGTCTGGCGTTTGGAGAGCTCGCGGGCCAGCTTCATGCGCTGCGCTTCTCCGCCGCTGAGCGTGGTGGCGGCCTGGCCCAGGTGAATGTAGCCGAGGCCCACGTCGACCAGCGTCTCCAGCTTCTGCCTGGCCTGCGGGATGTCGGCGAGGGCCGGCAGCGCGTCCTCGATGGTCATATCGAGGATGTCGGCGATGGAGTGGCCATTGAATTTGACGGCGAGGGTTTCCTGATTGTAACGGCGGCCGTTGCACACTTCGCACTGTACGTAAACATCCGGCAGGAAGTTCATCTCGATGCGCCGCTGACCTTCGCCCTGGCAGGCTTCGCAGCGTCCGCCCTGGACGTTGAAGGAGAAGCGGCCGGCCTTGTAGCCGCGCTCGCGCGATTCCGGCAGCATGGCGAAAAGGTCGCGGATGGCGGTGAAGACGCCGGTATACGTCGCCGGATTGGAGCGCGGAGTGCGGCCGATAGGCGACTGATCGATGCGGATGGCTTTATCGATATGGTCGAAGCCGCGGATGCGCGTGTGCGCGCCGGGAGATTCGCGGGAGCCGTACAGCTCGCGGGCCAGAGCGCGGTAGAGGATGTCGTTGACCAGCGTGCTCTTGCCGGAGCCGGAGACGCCGGTGACGACGGTCATGACGCCGATGGGAAATTTAGCGGTGATCTCGCGCAGGTTGTGGCTGCGCGCTCCCTCCACCGTGATCCATTTACCGGTGAGGGCGCGGGGGGCAACGCGCTGGAGGGTGGAGATCTGGCCGGAGAGGTAGCGTCCGGTGAGCGAAGCGGGCGCATGCATGATCACGTCCGGCGCGCCCTCGGCAACGACGCGGCCGCCGAGCCGGCCGGCGCCGGGGCCGAGATCGACGACGTAATCGGCGTGGCGGATGGTCTCCTCGTCATGCTCGACGACAAGGACGGTGTTGCCGAGGTCGCGCAGGGATTCGAGCGCGTGAATGAGGCGCTGGTTGTCGCGCTGATGCAGACCGATGGAAGGCTCATCGAGGACGTAGAGGACGCCGCGCAGACGGGAGCCGATCTGCGTGGCCAGGCGGATGCGCTGGCCTTCGCCGCCGGAGAGCGTGGCGGCATTGCGGTCGAGAGCGAGGTAGCCGAGGCCGACGGCGTTGAGGAACTGCAGGCGCTCCACCACTTCCCTGCGCACCCGCTCGGCGACGAGCGCTTCGCGGGCGGTGAAGGCAATGGCGCGGGCACGGGTGAAGGCGCGCTCCATGGGCAGCGCGGTGAACTCCGCGATGGACATGCCGTCGATCTTCACGGCGAGCGATTCCGGCCGGAGCCGCTGGCCGCGGCAGGCAGGGCATTCGGAGGCGGACATGTACTGCATCATCCACTCGCGATAGGTGTCGGAGCGGGCTTCTTCCAGCGAATCGCGCAGCCAGGCGAGGATGCCGTGGAAGCCGGTGCGCGGGGCTTCGGTGGCTCCCGGGCCCAGAAGGAGCAGGTCCTGCTGCTTCTGGGTGAGCTGCTCGAAGGGCTTCTTCAGATCGATTTTGTAGCGCTGCGCGGCCAGGTGGATCAGGCGCTGGAGGTACTGCGAGGCGGAGCCGGGACCGAGAGCGCCATCGAGCAGGGGCCGCGACCAGTCGTTGATGATCTTCGCCGGGTCGAAGTCGTAGATACTGCCCAGGCCGTGGCACTCCGGACAGGCGCCGTAGGTGCTGTTGAAGGAGAAGCTGCGCGGTTCGAGCTTCGGCACGTCCAGGCCGCAGTCCGGGCAGGCCATGCTGGAGGAATAAAGCTGCTCCTCGCCCTGGGAGGCGACCAGCACCAGGCCGTTGGCCATCTGCAGCGCCTTGTCAACGGAGGCCAGCAGGGCCTTTTCGATTCCCGGTTTGAGGATGGCGCGGTAGACGACCGCCTCAATGGTGTGATTCTTCCGCTTTTCGAGATTCAGCGGCTCGGAAAGGTCGCGAATTTCGCCGTCGACGCGGGCGCGGAAGCCCTGCTGATCGAGTTTGTCGAGGAGGTCTTTGAACTCGCCTTTGCGACCGCGCACCACCGGCGCATAGATAATGACGCGCTCGCCCTGAGCCAGAGCGAGGATGCGTTCCACGATCTGCTCAGAGGACTGGCGGGAGATCTGGCGGCCGCAGCGCGGGCAGTGCGGCGTTCCCACGGAGGCGTAGAGCAGGCGCAGATAGTCGTAGATTTCAGTGATGGTGCCGACGGT
>DAHVZZ010000582.1:0-4080 GCA_027323785.1 Acidobacterium sp.
GTAGAGGCGCAGGAAGGGCGCATCGCCTCCATCGGCGCGACAGGCGGCTTCCAGCGCGGCGCGGCCCTGGGCTTCTTCGCGCTCCACCAGGCAGACGGCGGCAATCACCTTCATTCCGGCTTCGCGGGCGGCTTCAATGGCGGCGATGGTGGAAGCGCCGGTGGTGCAGACGTCGTCCACGATGACGACGGGCGCGCCCTTTTCCAGAAAGCCCTCAATGCGGCGGCCGGTGCCGTGCGTCTTTTCACTCTTGCGGACCAGAAAGCCGTGAATGAGCGGGGCAGAGGCATCTTGCTGCGCGCGCTGAGCACTGGCAATGGCCACAGCGGAAACAACCGGGTCGGCGCCCATGGTGAGTCCACCCACGGCGGCCGGGCGGATGCCGTGCTCGCGGAGCAAATCCAGAATGGCGAGACCGGTGAGGCGTCCGCCTTCAGCGTGCAGGGTCGTGGTGCGGCAGTCGATGTAGTAGTCGCTTTTGGCGCCGGAGGAAAGCGTAAAGCTGCCGAGGCGGAAAGAGATGCGCGAGAGGAGATCGAGCAGGGCGGAGCGGGAATCGGCGGTCGTCATAGGCTTGTGGCAACAGTGTAACGGGCCACGCTGTCCTGTGTGGCAGCCGCGAAGGCGATTTGCTCCGCGGCCGCGTCTTCCGGGGTTATTCGTTGCCGGCTTCCGTACTGCGGATGAAGGCCGCCACGTTGTTATGCAGCTTCACCAGGCTGGCGGTGCGGACGTAGACCATGTGTCCGGACTTGTACCAGTGGTACTGGATGTTCTTCGCCAGCGGCGTTTCGATGGGCAGGTGTTTATCGTCGTAGAGCGCGGCGTAGAAGGGCGTGGCCAGATCGTAGTAGCCGCCGTTGACCATCACCTTCAGTTTTGGATCGGTCTTCATCGCCATGGCGAGGTCCACGCCGACGTTCAGGCCATTTGTATTGCCTTTGGTGACGAATTGCCACTGATCGTTGGCGGCGTTGGACATGGAAACATAGGTCATGCCCACGCCATAGTGCAGCGTGTCGCGGACGTATTGGTTGAAGAGCGAGATGTAAGCCGACGAGATGGCGTTCGACTGCGGATCGTATTCCGCGCTCTCGCTCAGCGGGTCAATGGTGGGGCCGGAGAAGCGCGTGTCCAGGCGTCCGGTGGTGGTGCCGGTGGCCCGCTGCAGAGTCTTCTCAAACTGGCCGCCGGAGATGCGCAGATTGCCGCGCATCAGGTAACCAACCGGCAGCCCGGTGTACTGGTGCATCTTTTCCGCGATGCTCTGCTTCTCGGCATGGCTGAGGTCGGTGCCCTGCAGCAGTGCGTGCGCGTAGGGGCCCATGGCAAAGGCTTCCACCTGCTTCAGGAACGGCTGCAGGGGCTGCTGCGGAATGATGTGGTGGTACATGGCCGTGGCTGCATAGGTGGGCAGCGCCAGCTCATAGGGCAGGTCGGTGCCGGGGCTGGAGTGCGGCCCGTCGATGCTGTTGTCGAAGTTGAAGATCTGCGAGAGCAGGATGACGCCGTTCAGGTCGATGTTGTAGTCGTTCTCGAGGTAGTTCGCCACGACCGCGGAGCGCGTGGTTCCGTAGCTTTCGCCCATGATGTACTTCGGCGAGTTCCAGCGGTTGTATTGGGAAAGGAAGCGCTGGATGAATCGGGCAAAGGCGTGGCCGTCCTGCTTGACGCCCCAGAAGGCTTTGCCCGGATCCTTGCCGGTCATGCGGCTGAAGCCGGTGCCGGGCGCGTCGATGAAGACCAGGTCGCTGACATCCAGGAGCGAGTTGGTATTGTTTTCCAGCTTGTACGGAGCCGGCGGCAGGTGCGTGTCCCAGTTGCCGGTGGCCACGCGCTTCGGACCGAATGCGCCCATGTGCAGCCACACCGACGAGCTGCCCGGTCCACCGTTGTAGAGGAAGGTGATGGGCCGCGTTTTCTCATTGGCGTTGCGCTCGAAGTAGGCCACGTAGAACATATGCGCCACGGGCGGCTGATCCTGCACCTGCTTGGCCTTGTGAAATTGCGAGGCCAGGTTGGAGTCCGGCAGCGGCTTGCCGTTCGGCCCCAGCTGCGCATCCTGGGCGTCGGTACCGCCCACGGCAATGGTGCCGGCAACCGCGGTGTAGAGGATATTTTTGCCATTCACATTCACAGAGCCCTGGGTGGTCACGGTCGGCCAGGCATTGGGGCCGGTGGTCTTTTCAGCGGGTTTTGCGGACGGATGACTGGAGGCGCTGGCCATCAGTGGACACAGCGCCATCGCGCCGGCGACCAGGGCCATCGTCAGGGGATGAACTTTCTTCATGAAGACTCCTCGGCAGGATGAATGGAGAGCAATACACGTGGTTGGACACAATTGCAGATGCAATGTAATCGGCGGATTTCCCGGTATCCACAGAGGGGTAGAATTTCGGCCGCCAGAGCTGAGGGGTTCGGCATTTGGGGCGGACTTCTGTGGTGCGGCTACCGGCGGCCCTCGCGCTTCTGCGCAACGACCAGGCCGCGCGGAGTGGGCAGGAGCACCACGGAGATCAGGCCCTCCTGTTCGAGCCGCAGGGCTGCCTCGCGCACGGTTTTCTGGTGCGAGCTGGCGTCGTGCATCAGGATCAGCCCGTACTGATTCATCTGCGGCAGAAAACGGCGCACCTCCTGCTCGCGAACCTCGGGATGGCTGTCGCTGAAGAGCAGGTCAATGGTGCCATCGACCTTCATCTCCAGGCTCGACTCCTGGCGTAGGTCGATCCACTCCGCGCGCCCGGAAGCGGCGATCTTTTCCTGCGCTTTTGCGTAGACGAGGGGGTCCAGTTCGCAGCTCACGATGCGCCCCATGCCGTTCATCCGCAGGCCTTCGGCCATCCATACGGTGCTCACGCCCAGGAAGGCGCCGGTTTCGACGATCAGGCTGGGTTTGATGGTCGTCACCAGAGTCCGCAGGAACTCCAGCACCTCGGCCTCGGCGGTCATGGAGTCGAACATGTGCCAGCGCTCGGGTTGCGGGCACTCCGGGGTTGCACGGTGATACTCGGGCAGCAGCGCACCCTGTGCGCGCTCCGCCTGGAGCATGATTTTGTGCTCCTGCTTCAGCTTTTTGCGGAAGATTCCCACGGGTTCCTTCTGTCTCCTGGCCTGAAAGCCCGATTATATTGAGTCGGCGAAAAATGCCGCCTCGCGGCACTGCAATTTTTGGAGCGCGCGCCGGCTGTGCCGCGTCTGAGAGAGGCGGAGGAATTTCCATGAGCCAGGCGAAGCTTCTGATGATCGTCGGCGACTATGCCGAGGATTACGAAACCATGGTGCCATTCCAGGCCCTGCAGATGGCGGGTGATACGGTTCACGCGGTTTGCCCGGGCAAAAAGGCGGGCGAATTCGTGCGCACCGCGATCCACGACTTTGAAGGCGACCAGACCTACAGCGAAAAGCGCGGCCACAATTTCACGCTGAACGCCACCTTTGCCGAGATTCGACCGGCCGACTACGACGGGCTTGTGCTTCCTGGAGGCCGTGCGCCCGAATACCTGCGGCTGGATCCGAAGGTGCTGGAGATGGTTCGCCATTTTGCCGATGAGAAGAAGCCCATCGCCGCTATTTGCCACGCTGCGCAGCTTTTAGCTGCCGCGCGCGTCCTGCAGGGACGAAAGGTGAGCTGCTACCCGGCCTGCGCGCCGGAGGTGGAACTGGCTGGCGGCACCTTCGCCTCGGTGCAGATGACGGAAGCGGTGGTGGACGGCAATCTGGTCACGGCTCCGGCGTGGCCCGCGCATCCAGCGTGGCTCAGCCGGTTCCAGAGCGTTCTGGATCAATACCTTGCAGGCAAAAAGAAACAGGCGGCGGCCGCGGATTAAGCTGCGCGCTTCGGGTGGGGCCGACGGCTTCGCGTGTGGCACGTCTCGGTTCCACCCGAAAAAATTCAAGCGAATGCTGTTGACTGGCCACCGCCGCAGGGCTACTCTGGCGGCAACAGCGACTGATTTGGCGCCCATAGCCAATTCGACTCCAGCGCTCCAGCTGATGCATCCAATCAGTGTGGAGTTGTGCTGGTCCCAGCCCGCGTCAACCCCACTCCAAATTTCCATTCAGCCGCGTGGCCATTGTTTG
>DAHVZZ010000606.1:0-4508 GCA_027323785.1 Acidobacterium sp.
GATTCCACAAGCTTGCGTGCGCGATTCGCGGTGGTCTTTGATCGCCGTGAGCGGTCATCAGATTCCGCGATCATCGCCGACTTTCAAGCCAGAGCCCGCAACACGTTCTCGCAAAATCAATCCGCCGGGTCCGCCTGTTCATCAGGCCACAGCGGTGGCTGGACTTCACAGGTTTTCTCATAGTTCAGGTCGGCGAGTACACGGGACCAATACCTGATACTGCGCTCCGCCCGTGAAAGGCGCAAATTGGCTTCGTGGAGTTTGCGTTCGGCGTAGCGGATACGCCGGCGGCGTCCCCGGTCGAATTTTGGTTTCTGGGGCATAGACCTGAAGCTCCAGAATAAGGTGAAGCGGAATCTCTGGGCGAGGGTTCATACAGAAACGTTCCCAATGTCCCTTCTCCGTATCAGGGTAGTCAGACAGGTTGAGTCAAACTGCTCAGCAATCCCGAGTACCTCTTCCGTGACTGATCGTTACGGACCGCAAGGCCGAGGGCCTTCTTCTGCCCAACCAAAACGAGCAACTTCCTGGCGCGGGTCATGCCCGTGTAGATCAGGTTGCGCTGGAGCAGCATGTAGTGCTGCATGGCAACCGGGATGACTACGGCGGGAAACTCCGAACCCTGCGACTTGTGAATGGTAACCGCATAGGCCAGTGAGACCTCATCCAACTCCCCGAAGTCATAGGTCACCAGCCTGTCGTCGAACCGGATGAGCACTTCCTGCTCGACGGGATCGATCTTCTCGATGGTTCCGATGTCGCCGTTGAAGACTTCCTTCGAGTAGTCGTTCTCGGTCTGAATGACCTTGTCCCGCGGCTGGAAGCGCCAGCCAAATCGCTCCGCAGCAGCCTCGCCGGGACGAACAGGGTTCAATCGTTCCTGAAGTGCGATATTCAGTTCTCGCACTCCGATCGATCCGCGGTTCATGGGGCACAGCACCTGGACGTCCCGGATCGCGTTGAACCTGTGCGCATTGGGAATCCGGTCTTGAACCAGCCTTGTCAGGGTTGCCGCTATTTCCTCAGGCGTGTCTCTCTCTATGAAATAGAAGTCCGTGCTGGCTTCCGCTGTCCGTAGCTCGGGCATCTTTCCCTGGCGGACGAAGTGAGCGTTGGTAATAATTTTGCTCGTGGAAGCCTGGCGAAATACCTCGGTCAGGCGCACGACGGGAATCACTCCACTTTCAATCAGGTCCCGCAGGACGTTGCCCGGACCAACCGATGGAAGCTGGTCCACATCGCCCACCATGATCAATCCTGCGTTACTGGGGAGGGCGCGAAGAAGTGCGTACATCAGCAGGACATCCACCATGGATGTTTCGTCTACGACGAGCAGGTCGCACTCCAGCGGCTTGTCCTCATTCCGTGTAAACCTGCCCGTGGCCGGATCAACTTCCAACAGACGGTGAATGGTCTTGGCCTCCAGGCCCGTCGTTTCCGAAAGGCGTTTTGCCGCCCTACCAGTTGGTGCACATAGAAGGCACTTCACCTTCTTGGCTCGGAGAATCAGAAGGATTGAGTTCACAAGCGTCGTCTTGCCTACGCCCGGACCACCTGTGATAATCACGGCCCTGTTTGTCAGCGCGGTTTCTAATGCCTCCCGCTGGCTGGGAGCAAGCGCCTTGCCGGTCCGCTCCTCACACCAGAGCAGGGCCTTGGCCTTGTCGATCTCTGGGTAGTTCACTGGAGCCGTGGCCAGATCCTTGATCCTGATCGCTATACCGTCTTCCGCCTTTCTCATGTGAGGGAGGAAGATCAGTGGTTCTCCATCGATCTCATCCAGGAGAAGGAAACCGCTGGTCAGCATCTGGGATATAGCCTGCTCGACAGTCTCCACAGCCACCTCAAGGAGCTTCACAGCGGCTGCCTTCAGCTTTTCCAGCGGGAGGGCGCAATGTCCCTCGGAGGTTGCCCCAAGCAGGACGTGGTCGACTCCGGCCCTCGCACGATTCTGCGAATCACGGGGGATGCCGACGCTCTGAGCAATCTGATCGGCAGTGGTAAAACCGATGCCGCGAATCTCTTTGGCCAGCGTGTAGGGGTTTTCCCGGACGGTCTGAATCGCCAGATTCCCATACGTTTTGTAAATACGGACCGCGCGGCCGGTACTGACCCCATGACTATGCAGAAAGAGCATGATCTCGCGTATTTGCACCCCTTCTTGCCACGCGCTGGCGATGCGCTCACGGCGTTTGGGCCCGATACCATCGACGCTTTCCAACTCGTGGGGGGTGTTCCCGATGATCCCGAGAACCTCTGCACCGAAATGCGAAACCAGCTTCCTGGCAAGAACCGGACCGACACCCTTTACGAAGCCTCCGGCCAAGTAGCGTTCCAGGCCTTCGCTTGTGGTTGGCGGGACAGCTTTCAACACCTTCGCTCTGAACTGGAGTCCGTGCGCCCGGTCCCGTACCCACCAACCCTCGGCCGTCAACCACTCGCCAGCACTCACAGACGGCAGGGAGCCCAGAATCGTAACCAGTTCCCGATGCCCCCGGACCTTCACGCGAAGCACGGCAAAGCCGCTCTCTTCATTGAAGAACGTCACCCGCTCAACGAGACCGGAGATCTCTTCTGAGGGGCTGCCTGATTGGGTAGAGGCAGACTTCATCCTGATGGAAGTCTATGACGGGCGGGGTAGCCCTGGGGATCAGATATTAGGATTTCTGACGCAACGCCGACTTTCGAGGACTTATTCCTTGAACATTGAAACTCAGCTCGGCGAGATGCGGAACCCTGGGCCGGATCGTCTTCCGAATCGTTCTTGACCAATTCCTCAGTGATCCCGTGACTTCCATCCTTAACCACTAAGAAGCCTTGCGCATCTCTCCTCAAATTCGGCGAGGCACTGATCTGCGGTCCCAGCGTCTGTGCTGCACAGCATTCGCCGCGGTGAGGATCAGGCTGCAGTTGTCGCCCGCCTGCGGCGCTTCCTGGGGCGCTTCTCTGTGCCAAGGCTCTCGATAAGGAAGTCGCCCTCGGGAAAGACGGCCCGGAGCTCGAGCTGGCCGCCGAGTGCGCCGACGTACTCCCGAAGCGTGCTCAGCAGGAAATCTGACTGCTTTTCGATTCTGGAAACGGATCCCTGGCCGACGTGCAGCTTTTCAGCCACGGCGACCTGAGTCTGCTGGCGGGCCTCGCGAAGCTTCTCAAAGCCGATGCGCTGTAACTCCGTGTGGGCTTCGCGCTTTAGCTGCGCCCGGACCTCAGGCGAAGCCTTGTGCTTTAGGTTGTTCCACTTGGTGGCCATTGCGGTGCACTCCTTTGCGTTGGTGTCCCGGGTTCACCGGGAGCGTCTCTTCTTTTCGGCCCTCTGCTGCTCTCTCTGGAGGGCCTTCAGGTGGCCCTGGTAGATGGCGTCAGCTTTCGGCACCATCGTTTCGTACCAGCGGTCATCGCCCGTTTTGTCGCCTCCCAGGATCAGAAACGCGGATCGGGCCGGATCGAAGGCGTACAGCACGCGGTACGGGCGTCCTTCGTGCTGGATTCGCAGCTCGCGCATGTGATTGAACTTCGACTGCTGAATGCCGCTGCTGTAGGGAAACCCGAGTGCCGGGCCGGCTTCCTCCAGCATCAACACCACTTTCTCCACGCTGAGCTGCTCTGCCTCGGAAAGGGGCTCGTACCAATCCCTGAACTCATCCGAGACCTCTACCTCATATGGCATATATGTAATATAGCACGCATGCTATATTACTCCGCCGAAATTATGCGCCTGTACCCCCGGCAGATCCCGAAGAAATGAGCTTTGTAGAGCAGCGCTGCAGCTACTCTTCGCTCCAGGTAGACCGAAGAGTTATCATCGTCCGAGAGTTCGCTTGACGAGAGGCTCTCATGCAAGCAAAGTACCCGGGCATAGATGCGCTTCAATCGGCACATGATCGCCGGTGCGGACGGAAACAAGGTTTCTTCACGGCTGCCTCCGCAGAGAAAGCGGCTGAAAGAATGTCTCGCAAACTCGAAACCCTCATGATTTGTTATGAGTGCTGTGATTGTGGGCTATGGCACGTTGGCCACGCAGACCCTACGCAGCAATTGGTTCATCGCCCGTCAAATCAGATATTCTGCCAAGCCTGTGGTAGCGTCATTGGGGATCAACGCTGGCGCGAGCTCAAGATTTCCCGTACCGAGACCTGGACGTGCTCACGAGACTGTACAAAGTTGCTTGCCCGAAGGAGAGCAAGGACCGGGAGCACGAAGGTTCAACCTGACAGCGAGGATTGAGGGCCGGAACGGATAGGTATAAAAGCGGGTTCTGCTCCACATTTCTCCCGTCGAAATCAGGGCAGGAAACCTGAAGCCTGGCCGACTTTTCAGTACAAACGGCATTCAGTACGTCGGAAACAACTCTGGACTAGAGATCTTTGAGACGTGTACCGACGAGCGTGAGTCACTCTTGTCCAAAACAGGAGTTATCAGCAGTAAGTCGGGTGTAGCGGCCAGGCTGCGTCTTGTCTGATAGGTTGGGTTTGCAAAGACTTGACCATCACAGGAGGACGCAGCCTTGT
>DAHVZZ010000617.1:0-5165 GCA_027323785.1 Acidobacterium sp.
CCCATAATCGGTGACGTATGCAAGCTTCCCATCCGGTGTGACCGCCACTCCCGAGGGATTTGCCCCTACGGGCACGGTAGCAACAACGGTGGCGGTTGCTGTTGCGATCACCGATACGGTGTTGTCATAGTAGTTCGCGACGTAGGCGAACGCCCCGTCCGGCGTAATTGCCACTCCATAGGGATATCGGCCCACAGGTATAGTCGCAACGACGGAGTTAGCTGCTTCGTCGATCACGGAAACCGAATTGGAGCCGCTGTTCGTGACATAGGCATAGGAATTGGTTCCACTGCCAGCTGCCGACACCACGAGGGTGATTGCCACGGTGGCGGGAGACGCCGATGCCCCTGTCGCGGCTATGGTGATGGTGTCGTTATAGGTGCCCGCAGCCAGTCCGGAGGTATCGACGGAAACGTGAACCGTGGCCGGAGCGGTCCCGCTTGCGGCGTCCAGAGACAGCCACGACTGGGTTTTCGCGGCCGTCCAGTTTAACGGCCCAACGCTACCTGTGTTGCTAATGGAAAACTGCTGGGTAACGGGGGCTGTCCCGCCGACAATTCCGCTGAAGCGGATGGCCTGCGCGTTGACGGACAGAACGGGATTCGCCGTCACGGTGAGCGTCACGTTAATGATGGAAGGAGAGCCGGCGGCACCGACGGAAGCTATTGTGATGGTGTCCCGATAGGTGCCCGCGCGGAGCCCTTTTGTATCCGCTGAGACATGAATCGAGGATGGGGCCGTACCGGCTGAAGTATCGAGTGTGAGCCACGGCTGCGTTGCGGAGGCTGTCCAGTCAAGGCTTCCCGTGCCCACATTGCTGATATCCACAGTCTGGGGTGGCGGTACCGCGCCGCCCTCGACACCCGTGAAGGCCATGGAGTACGAGCTCAGCGACAGTACAGGCGTCGTCGCCGTTTCCGATATCTCCGTTACAAATGCATCTGTCGCGCCGCCTCCAAATACCTTCTGGAAAGGATTCGCAACAGGAAAGTCCGTGTAGGTCGTGCTGCCGGTCACAAAGACATTACCGCGGGAGTCAGTGGCGATCGCATAGCCCCAATCCGCCCCTGCGCCGCCGAGAAATGTTGAATAGAGTAGGTTGGTTCCATCCTGACTGAATTCGGTTACAAAGGAATCATAATTTCCGGCCTGGTGAGCCTGGACTGGGTTCTTGACGGGGAAATCAGGAGAACAGGTTCCACCCGTAAGATAGGCGTTTCCCGCCGTGTTGACGGCGATTCCATAGCCGTAGCTCTGGCAACTTCCGCCCAAATAGGTGGAGTATGCAAATGTCGACCCATCAGCGCTTAGCCTGGTCGCAAACGCTGTTGGCAAAACCTGGGGTGCGCTCTGGAACGCTTTGGCCGTTGGGAAATTTGTAGATGAGGTAAACCCGGAAACATAGGCATTCCCGTTCGTATCCACCGCGATAGCGCGTCCCTCATCGTTGGCGCTCCCGCCCAGGTAGGTGGAATAGATGAAAGCGGAGCCGTCGGCTTTCAGCGCGGTCACAAATGCATCCTCGCCGCCGCGGAGAGTTTTTTGCGCTCCATTCACGACCGGGAAATCGGAGGCTGCCACGCCGCCGGTGACGTACGCGTTCCCGGCGGAATCCAGGGCGATGGCGTAGGCGGCAACATCACCGGACACACCGAGATAAGTAGAGAAGGTAAGCCCCGCGCCATCTGGCGTGAATTTGGCAAGAAACCCCTTCAGTCCACCGGCGGATGTCGCCTGAAGGGCATTTTTGACCGGGAAGTCCATCGAGAAGGTATAACCAGCCACATAGGCGCTGCCGTCGGAGCCAACAGCGATACCGTAACCGCCATCGTATGCCGTACGATAGGGCGTGGGTGCAGCGCCCCCCAGAAAAGTCGAATAGACCAGCGATGATCCGTCTGGAGCGAGCTTGGTGACGAAGGCGTCGTCGTTGCCCCCGGCAAAGGCCGGTTGGAAGGATCCCGCGGTTACAGGGAAATCGGGTGACGATGTTTGGCCGGTGATGTATGCAGCGCCGCTTCCGTCAACCGCGATTGCATAGGCCTGATCGTCAATGCCGCCGGCGATATAGGTGGAATAGATGAGGGCGGAGCCATCGGCATTCATCTTCGTGATGAATGCGGCGTGGGTGCCATAGGCGTGGTCCTGTTCAGCTCGTGCCAGGGGGAAGTTAGTGGAATCAGTAAAGCCGGTTACATAGATATTACCGCTGGTGTCGACAGCGATGCCGCGGCCCACATCGGCGCCGCTACCGCCGAGGTAAGTTGAATAGCTCAGCACCGGGTCGATCACCAGTGGCAGGCTGTGATTGAACCGCGAGACAGCGAACCCAACCTTCTTTCCGGCGCTTAGGGTGTAATGACCGGCAATGGTGTGGCGGCGACCATTGATTGTCTGATAGATTTGCGGCTTTAACAAACGCAACTGACCGTGTGGAAGCTTGAGGATCAGATCGCCTTGCCGATTGGTGGTCAGGCTGCCGGGCCCGCTTACGCTCATGGCGATGAGACCGGGGTCAGCCCCCGGCCGCACGATGAAGTCGTGCTCCAGTTGGCGCTGATGGCCATAGTAGGTCAGATCAATGCCGGGATAGACATCCCGATAGAGGACTTTTCCGAAGTTGGGAACGTTGGTGCGCCATTTTGAAGGATCGTTTCCGAAGAAGTAGTTGCTCTTTGTCGGCAGCAATTCCTCCGGTCGGCTGATTGGGTTGGGATTGGCACCATCCAGCCGCAGGCGCACGATAGCGGATTCCGGGGACGGGAGTTGGGCGGGATTTCTCCCTGGTGGCTGCGGCGCCACTTCGAGGCCGGTTACGGGCTGAGCCAGCGTGAGGACGGCTTCATTACCGGTGAGGAACAACGTGTATCCCTGGCCATGAGAGACAAAGCGAACGCTGGGGTTCGTTTGACCGACATTGGCTTCGAAGCGCAATGGTAGCTGCAGGTAGCGGCTGACCGTTTGCGTCGTGCCCTTCGACGTCGCGGTATGTGGCTGCGCAGTAGCCGAAGCTGTTAGCGTTGTGCGGGATTGCTTCGCTGTTACCGTCTGTCCATGGAGGGGCAGAATACCGGCAAGACTCACCGCGAGGAGGGTAGAGATGGGGTGCGATAGCCTGGAAATCTGCATCGACGGAGATCCTTTCGTTTCAGAAGCTAACGTTGTTCTCTCTCCCGAAGACCGGTGCGGCTGCCCCGCGTGATCCCATGGGCTCAATCGAGAGCGAGAGATATCCTCAGTTCTGAAAGGCTCTTCAGCAGCGGGCCCCTCATTGCATTGTGGTTGGCTGCCGGGCATGGAGCCGGGATCTGTGCGAGAACAACCGGGCGTCCGTGGGCAGCACAGCGCGTTGCTCGGATGGAGGATTGAAGCGAACGTGTGCCGATCAACGCATCGACGCCAAAGTAGCGCGAAGCACTAGACTCCCGTGTGATGCGAGTCACAACTCCGAGACGTGGTGCTATTACATATGTACGTTACTGTGAATGTGTAGCACGAGGGTGGTAACTGTGTGCGGTGTACTGCAAGGAAAGCCGATAACCTGGCAAATGATGAGAAGGGCTGCATCTCGGCGGAGAGAATTCAGCGGCGAAACAGATGCCATCGCAGATATGAAAAACTCTGTTGGTCCCTTATCAGCCCGTGGTGTAAGTAGCGATTCTGCGGCACGGCGAGCGGGCCGGGAGTGACGATGCGGTGGGCTGAGCGGATCGCATCGGGCGCCGGCAAGGGCGACTGTGGGTCGGTTTCGGGGTGAACAGTCCCAGCAGGAACAAAAACAGCGCTCCCCCGCGGCTCTTCCACTCCCGCGGCGTGCCCGCACCCAGCAGCTTGCGGAAGATCAGGCTCAGATTGAATCCGGCCACATGCACCAGCTGCCGCTTGAGGATGTTTTCGTGTTGGCGCAGATGCGTGCGCCGCATGCCGCCGGTGTCATAACAGTGCGCGAAGCTGCGTTCGACCAGTTCGCCGCGCCGCCGCAGCAGGCTCTTTCCGTAGTCGCCCCGAACCCGCCGTCGGTTGGCATACACCGCCTGCTGCTGCGCCGCCTTGCCGGTCCAGTGGCGCTGCCCCTTCTGCTGCCGCTCCGGAATGTAGCTGCGTACCTGACGGCCCTTCACCTGTTCCAGCACCGCACCGGAGTGATACCCCTTGTCGGACACCAGCTCTTCGATACTCTTCAGGTTCACTTTGGGCGCTGCATTCGGATGGATTCTGGCTTCGCGCTCAGCCAGTTTCGTTACCGCTTCACCGGCTTCGCACAGCGTCGCGTCCAGCGTGGCCGTATCGCCCTTGTCCGCTCCCTGCAGGGTCACCGCCACCACCGCGCCCGTGTCCAGATCCACCGCGTGCTCGGCCTTATGGGCCAGATGCGTGCGCCCGTCCTTCATCTTCGCGATGCGCGCATCCGCGTCCGTCGGGCTCTTCCAGTCCTTGTTCGAGGTGCGCTTCTTCCGCTTCCGATCCAGCCGCGCCAGCTGTTCCCGCGTAGGCGTCGCCATCCCCGAAGCCTTCGCCAGTCCGGTCAGGAACTCCTCATAGCTCGCGCCCGTATCCCGCCGCACGATCGCACGCATCGCCGCCGAGGCCTCCAGCGTGGTCGCGTCGATGCCCACCCGCTTGCCCTTCAGCAGACCCCGGTCCGCCAACACCGCCAGAACCCAGCCGAACACCTCGCGGTGCGTTTCCACATCGATCAGCCGCCGCGTCCGCGAGATCGTCGAATGATCCGGCGTCTGCTCCGTAATGCCAACCCGCACGAACTCCCGCAGCGCCAGCGAATCGGCCATCCGCCAGGCGATGCCGCGCTCGCTGTCGATGCCCTCAAAGTAACCGATCAGCAGCGAACGGAAATAAACTCCTGGTACCAGGCCGGGACGGCCCATCGTTGCTGCGTAAAACCGGCGGCAAAGGCTCTCCACAAACACGTCGAACTTCTCCTCGTCCAGCAGTTCGTTCAAGCGCACGTAAAACGGATGTCCCGGTGACCGCGCCAATTCCGCGTTCGCGATCCAAATCTCTTCCTGCCTCTCTTGCGACTGCCGCGTCCCCATGCCCATGACAGAAGACTACAAACTTGCCGCAAAGACAACCATGACGCAGCGCACGCTCGCAACAAGACTTGCACCACAGGCTGCTAAGGGTCGCCGGGTTCGGTCGGCAAC
>DAHVZZ010000619.1:0-3101 GCA_027323785.1 Acidobacterium sp.
CCGGGACGGGCGGAGAAGCTGACGTCGTGGACGGCGGGGATGCCGGAGTAGAGTTTGGTGATTCGCTGAAGTTCGAGCATGGGAGCCTCCTGTCCCTATGTAGTATGCGGTATATAGGCATCTTGTCAAGCAGATTGCTACATAGGTAAAATGGCCGGTATGGCGACCGAGGCAAAACTTTCGCATACAGCCGCGATGATTCTGCAGGCGGTGGACGCGGGATTTGTCTACGGGTTCAGCATTATGGAGGCGACAGGGCTGCCGAGCGGCACGGTCTACCCGGCGATGCGGCGGCTGGAGCGGGATGGGCTGATCGCATCGCGGTGGGAGAAGCAGTCGATTGCCGATGCGGAGGGGCGTCCGCCGCGGAAGTATTACAAGGTGACGGCGGAGGGAAAGGCGACGCTGGCGGCGGCGCGGAAGCGGTATCCGCTGCTGGCGAGGCTGACGCCGGTGGACGAGATGGAGCGGGTGTGACGACGAAGCGCCCTATGCTGCTGCGATGCGCGTGCCGGCTGACGCTGGGAACGGGCAGCTTGCTGCTGCCGCGGCGCGAGCGCAGGGAATGGCTGGCGGAATGGAAGGCGGAACTGCACCACGTGCTGGGGCGTCCGATGGAGCATGGCGCGTGTCTTGCGTTTGCGCTGGGCGCCTGGCCCGATGCGTTCTGGATCCGGAAGCACGCGCCTCGTTCGACACCGGATGCACCTCGACTTTTGGCCGTGGTGGATTCGCCGCTGCGATGCCTGGCGATGCTGGGCGGCATTGGGGCAATGGCGGCGATCCTGGCGCTGATCATTCCGACTATGCGGCGGGAGATTTTTCCGCCTGCTTACCGAGGGCCACGCGATGTGGTGACGATTTCTCCGGTGCCGGCGCTGGAGGGCGCGGCGATGCAGGTTTCCGGCAGAGAGTATCTGGAGTGGAGCGCTCAGTCGACCAGGGTGCTGGCGCAGACGGCATTCTATTTGCCGGTTGCGGCGCAGGTGCGCGTGGGCGGGCAGAGCGAGGGCTGGCATATTGCCAGGGCAACGGATGGCTTTGCCGCGATGCTGGGGATTCGGGTGGCGGGGGATATGGTTGCGGCGTGCCATCGCGCGGGAGAGCGGGCGGTGATTCTGAGCCGCAGGGAGTGGGTACGCGGCTTTTCCGGCGATCCGAAGGTGGTGGGCCGGGTTTTTGAGATGTCAGGGCACAGGGCGATGGTGGTCGGTGTGGCTCCGTCGGCGGCTTCGTATCTGCCCGCGCATCCGGAGGCGTGGACCCTGGAGACGGCGAAGGCGATGCGGCGGCTCAGCACGGATCGGTTTGCGTGGGGCTATATGCTGGCGCAGCCGCTGGCGGGTTCGCACACGACGCGCATCGTGTTTACGTCCAGCGACGGGATGCGCACATGGCTCTTTCTGCTTCCGTTGTCGGCGATGGCGGAGAACGATCTGCACACGCCGCGGACGGATTTTGTGCTGGCGCTGCTTCTGACGTGTCTGGTGCTGCCGGCGATTCTTTCGGTCGTGCTGCGAACGCGGCTGGGGACAGAGCGGGTATCGTTTGCGGTGAGGGTGCGGGGCTGGCTGTTTCTGCTGGCGAAGGGCGTGCTGGTGCTGCCGCTGTTGTTTTGCGGGCCGCTGCTGCTGGCGCATTTGGCCGCGGGAGGGACGGGCTCAGACTATGCCGTACAGTTTTTCAGCACCTGGGGTGGAGCGGTGGTGTCAGCGCTGTGGATCGTGGACGATCAGCGGCGGAGGTGTCCGCGGTGTCTGCGGCGGTTGGTGTGTCCGGCGCGGGTGGGAGAGCGGTCGAGGAGCCTGCTGGCCTTCAGCGGCATTGAGCTGGCATGCGCGGAAGGGCATGGGCTGATGCACGTGCCGGATTTCCCGACGAGCTGGTTCACGCATCAGCGGTGGTTTCCGCTGGATGCGTCGTGGCGGGAGCTTTTCCAGACAGGGAACTGAGGCGAAGGCGCCCGTCCACCGCGGAAGGCAGGGGACGGGCGAGAGGCGAAGCCGGTTAGCCGTTGGCGACAGCTTTGCGAACGGTGGCGATGAACCGATGAGCGGGTGCGGCCTGGGGCATGGGAGCGTGGCCGTTGAGGATGGAGCTGAAGCCAATTTCACGGCCATAGAGCTGCTTTGTGGCATCGTGATCCTGATTCAACTCAGCGCCCTGAATGGTGGCGCCGACATAGGCTCCTTTGGAGAGCGAGTAGCTGAGGATGGCGGCTTTCCATCCGCCCGAGCCGGAGGCTTCGCGGCCTACGGGGCCAGCGGCGGCGCTGACGCCGGCGCCGACCTTGAAGTGGCCGGAGTCGAGGGCCTGCATGCCCTTGTTGTTCATGATCATCATGACGTAGCCCATCTCCTGGCCGCCGATCTGCGCGCCGAAACTGGCGCCGGTGAGGGAAAAGGGCGCCGGAGGGCTCCAGCTGCCGTTGGTCATTTTGCAGGTGGCGACGCCGTTGCCGTGGCGACCGCCGACGATGAAGCCGGCCTGGAGCATTTTGGGGACGACGGCGATGCATTTGGCACTGTGGAGCACGGGGCCGGGAATGCCGGCGTTGGCGTGGGTGCCGGTGAGTTTCTGGAGGACGCCGGTGGCCTGGGTGAGTTCGGCGTTGGCACGGCTCTGGGCAATGGCGGCCGTGGAGCTCGCGGCCAGGATGCCGATGGCGAAAACCGCGATGGGCTTTTTCATGGGTGTATCCCTTTCTGAACGAAATGGCGGGCGTGGGGAAAAACTGGCAGGTTCCCGTGGGCCTGATCCGCCCATGTAATGGGAATTGGGCGGTGGACGCGGGGTTGTTCGGGAAAAGCGTTTTGGGAGGATGCGCGCCGCGGAAATGAGGTAGGCTGGACGACGTGAAAAACTCATCTCTCGTAAAAGCCATTGTCTGCCTTGCGGCGTTTGTGCTGACGGGTCCGCTCTGGGCCGCGCAGTCTTCGGATCCCGGATTTGTGCATGCCAAAGGATCAATTCTGGTCGACGGACAGGGAAAGCCTCTGTACCTGAAGGGCATTAACCTGGGGAACTGGTTCGAGCAGGAAGGGTACATGTTCGACCTGAAGAAGGGGCCGAATTCAACGCGGGAGATTACGGACTTTACG
>DAHVZZ010000623.1:0-13987 GCA_027323785.1 Acidobacterium sp.
CGTATCGTGTACCGTCGATGCGATTTTGGCCGCGATGACTCCGTGTCCCTGGGCATCCACGATCAGGACGCCGGCGGTCGCCTGCAGGTCCTGGAGGTTCTCCGCCACCCGAAGCTGCTCGGAGCTTTTGGCTTTTCTGTAAGCCAGCCCGTCGGCTTCCGTATATCCTGGGCGGGAAGCGAGCCACGCGACATGCACATCCACTTCGTTCCGTGGCGGCGTTCCAGGCGGCAGCGGCGCCAGATATATCTGGGAGAGCTGCTGCGCGTGCTCGATACGAGCCTCAACGTTATAACGCTGCTCGAAATTGATGTACTCGAAGACGTCTCCCCCAACGGTAGCGGCGGGAACCGTGCTGCCGTGCATTTCGATGCCGGGCAGACGGGGAATCGCACCCTCTACGGGTAGCAGCTTGTTGCGGAGGTACTCGTCGATCGTCAGGGTTGCCAATGGGAAACTCGTCAATCGGAAGATAACATGATCCGCGCCGCCGCAAAAAATCCTCGTGGCGACCCCCTGGTTCAGGACGTTGTAGTCGATCTCACGGTCGCGCTGGGCCTCTATCTCATTGCGCATCAGCGCATTCTCGCTGCTGCGTCAGCGCCGGCCGATATCCTCCGACATCTGCTCCAGTTGGATACTTTCAAGGCTGCGTCCCGCCGTTTCCGGTAGCCCGCGGATGGTGAGCACGAAGGCAATGACTCCGAATCCGGCAAAGATTTCAAAAACCATACCCGCCCCGACGGCCAACAGGACAGGGAAGAGCAGAGACACGACGAAGTTGGTCGCCCAGTTCAGGAAAACAGCCGCGCCCATGGCGGTTCCACGAACGTGCAGGGGCAGGAGCTCCGGCAACATCACCCAGACCAGAGGGCCCCAGCTGATCGAAAATGCAAATTTAAAGACTGCCAGACACGCAACCGCTGCCGCTTTTCCGCCGGCGGAGTGCAGGCCGCTGCTGAAGAACACCACGCCAATGACCGCCATGCTGCCCGCCATCGCTGCCACTCCGCCCAGCATCAGGGGCCGGCGTCCCACGCGATCAACGATGCTCGCCGCAATCAGCGTGGCGACAATCGAGAGCGAGGCCAGGCCGACACTATTCAGAATCGCCACGGACCTGGCATATCCCGCGGCGCTCAGAATTGTGGGTGCGTAGTAGACGATTGTGTTGATGCCCACGAGCTGCTGGAATACCGCCAGCATGGCCGCCAGCAGCAGGCCGCGACGCACTCCTCGGTTCCGCCACAGCTGAACAATGGTCAGCCGCGCACCGGCCAGCCGAGCGCTGCGCATTTCGGCAACTTCCCGCTCAACTGCATCCGGGCCATGAATTCGGGAGAGGACAGCCCGCGCCTCCTCAATGCGGTCATGGACCACCAGCCAGCGCGGCGACTCGTCCTGGAACCACAAACCGGCCAGCATCAGCGCCGCGGGGACCGCCGCCAGCCCCAGCATCGCCCTCCAGTCGGCGCGGGCAGACAGCAGATAAGTAACCATGTAGGAGACGAATATCCCAATGGCAATCATCAGCTGGTTGAGCGAGGTCAGAGCGCCGCGGAATGCCGTCGGCGACATCTCCGCCAGGTAAAGCGGCACCAGTACCGACGAAACGCCAACCGCCAGCCCCAGCAGCAGGCGGAAACCAATCAGCACCGTCACCGAGGGCGCCAGTGCCGCGCCCAGCGCGCCGCCGGCGTAGACCTCGGCGGCCAGCAACAACAGCCGCCGGCGTCCGAAACGGTCGCTCAGGTAGCCAGCCGTGACGGCTCCGGCCAGCGCCCCAAAGACCAGCGAACTGACGACCAGACCCTGCTGCAGGGGCCGCAGCGCGAAATCCTTCCGGATAAACAGGATTGCGCCCGCGATGATCCCCGTGTCGTAGCCGAACAGCAATCCGCCGAGGGAGCCGATCAGGTACGTCCACAATCGACGCGGAAGCCCTGCGCCGAGGCGTGCCGGACCCGGTGCAGCGCCCAACGATGGTTCAGCGTTCATCCGCGCAGCTTGCTCATTCTCAACTCGTGCGCGCCATCGGCGCGGGCATATTCGTAGTACAGCCAGAGCTCATCGCCTACCGGCACAACGTCCTGGTAGCGTAAGGAGCCGGTGCTGTGAGGCGATACCACCCAGGGTCCGCCGGGGGTCAGTCGATGCCAGTGCCTGAGATCGTGGGAAATAGCCAGCCCGCAGCGCTCCTCATAGTTCTCCTCGGCTCCCGCGGAGCCGTCGTAGAAGCCAATCCACGCGCCTCCTGGAAGAGGAGCCATACTGTTCAGCCGCGCCTGATAGCGGTCCCAGCCTGAGCCGACCTCCAGCACCGTTCCCTGCCATTCGAAGTTGCGGCCATCCAGTCCGGTCGCCAGGCCAGTCGGATGAGTGGTGGCGCCGGTGTTGTAGATATCCGCGGTGGCGTGCGCCTGCGCGCGTTGCTTCTGATCCAGCGTTTCCGCGGATGCGAAGCTGGCAAACAGGTACACGGCCGGTCCCATGCGCAGGACATACGGATCCTTGATTCCCTCCGTCCCGGTTGAAGCCGCCGTCAGCACGGGTTTCGCCGTGCGCACATCGAAGGCATCCGGAGTATCGGCTTCGACACAATCGATCCTCCACCGATTGTCGGCGGGGTCTACGTAGCTCATGTACAGCAGATAGCCGCCCTTCTCGCCGGGCAACAGACAGAACCGCTCCATCGACGAGGTGCCAAGCTGCGACTTCTCCACGGCCCAGAGGTCGCGGAAATGAATGCCGTCCTCGCTGGCCGCCACAGCGCAGCGCCATCCCCGCTCGGTGGCCGGATTGCCACGGGGGTGCCGCTGGCGATACGTCATCAGGAAACGGCGCTGCTGCGGCTCATAGAGAACACCGGGGCAGCCAATCCAGTTCCCGGGGCCGGAGTTGTCCGGCTGCAAAATGACCGTCGACTGTTCGGGATCGAATCTGGAGAAAGCGCCAGGGACGCGATGCGCTGACGGAGAGAATGCGGACTGAGTCATGAATTCCACCTTGCGTAACATTTTGCACTGCGCGTTGGGATTTGTGACAGATGCCAGCGGCTCAGGCGATCCACTATGATGTTGGCCACCCTAACGCAGCAGGCAGGACTTACCGCAAACGCAATCGGAAAGGACATCCGGCCACATGGGAAAGCACAGGCTTGGCTCCCTCGTACTGACGATTCTTCTCGCAGCCGGGGCGATGGCTCAGGCGCAAACTCCGGGAATGCATCCCAAAAAGTTTCCCTGGTCCAATGCGAGTCTCTCTCCGGGCGTTCGCGCCAATATGGTTCTGAAGCAGATGACGCTCGACGAGAAGATGCAGATGGTGCATGGGCTCGGCTGGCAGCTCATGTACAGCCATCCGGATTTCGGTCCGATCACGCGGTCGATTAAGTTTGCAGATTTCATTCCCGGCATCCCGCGGCTGGGCCTTCCCGATCTGCAGATGACCGACTCGGTCGTGGGCATTTCCAACGTTGGCGTCACGGGTCGCTACGCCACGCCTCTGCCGTCGGCTGAAGCCCAGGCGGCCGCCTGGGATCCATCGCTTTCGTCCGAAGTCGGAACGATGCTCGGACACGAGCTCCGGGCTTTGGGGTTCAACATGACCCTGGGCTGCGGAATCAATCTGATCCGCGAGCCGCGAGACGGCCGCACCTTTGAGTTCATGGGCGAAGATCCGCTGCTGGCCGGTACCCTGGCGGGCGAGGAGCTGAAGGCCATCAAGGCCGTCCATGTCATGACGGATTTAAAGCATTACGCCGTCAACGACCAGGATGCCGGCCGCTACACCCTGAACTCGGTGATCGGCAAACGCGCCATGCGCGAAAGCGACCTGCTGGCCTTTCAGATTGCCCTGAAAATCTCCGACGCGAACGCTGTGATGTGCTCCTACAACCGGGTTAATGGCGTCTACGCCTGCCAGAACCACTATCTGCTCACCGACGTACTGAAAAGAGATTTTGGTTTTAAGGGGTTCGTGCTTTCGGACTGGGGTGCGACCCAGAGCACAGTGAAGGCCGCGCTGGCGGGCCTCGACATGGAGATGCCGGGAGGCGAATCCTTTGGCGCGCCGCTGAAAAAGGCAGTGGAAGATGGCCAGGTGCCGATGTCCCGGCTGAACGACATGGTGCACCGCATTCTGCGCAGCGAGTTCGATGCGGGAATCGTCGATCATCCGCCGCATCCGCATTCGCCGAATGTGATGCGCGGCTTTGCTGTCGCTCAAAAAGTGGAAGAACGAGGGGCGGTGCTGCTGAAGAATGAGCATAGTCAGCTGCCTCTCAGCGCCGCCTCGATTGGCTCGATTGCCGTGATCGGCGGTCACGCGAACGCGGGCGTGATGTCGGGCGGAGGATCCTCGCAGGTATCGCCGCCGGGTGGCAATGCCGTTCCGCCGCCTCCGGCGCTGGCAAAGAATCCGCTGGCGGCTTTTCTGGCGCCGATTTACCAGCCATCCGCACCACTCAAGGGGATTCGTGCGATGGCTCCGCACGCGGAGGTCAAGTACAACTCGGGCACGGACCCGGCATCAGCGGCCGCCCTCGCCAGGTCTTCGCAGGTCGCGATTGTCTTTGCCGTGCAGCATGAATCGGAAGGCATGGACCTGCCGAATCTCTCGCTGCCCGGCAACCAGAATGCGCTGATTGAGGCTGTAGCCGCGGCCAATCCGCATACCATCGTCGTGCTGGAAACCGGTGGCGCCGTGCTCATGCCGTGGATCCATCAGGTGAGTGCCGTGCTGGAAGCCTGGTATCCGGGAATTCGCGCGTCGCAGGCCATCGCCGATCTGCTCTTCGGCAAAGTCGATCCCTCCGGCCGGCTGCCGATCACCTTCCCGCTGAGCGAGGCGGACCTGCCGCATCCCCAGCCTGTTTTGCCGCCCAAACCGGACGCGGCACACCCTGTCCCACAGCTCCCGGGCTTTCCGCCGTTCATCGCGCACTATATGAATCTGAGCCCCTACTTCAACGTCGACTACAGCGAAGGCCTCAAGGTGGGTTACAAGTGGTACGACGCGGAAAAGAAGCCGGTGCTCTTTCCGTTTGGCTTTGGCCTCGCCTATACCACCTTCGGCTTTTCGGGACTCCGTGTGACCCCCGGCAACGCGACCGACGTCACCTTCACCGTGAAGAACACCGGCAAGCGTGCGGGAATTGAGACAGCGCAGATCTATGCGTCGCTGCCGGCCGCGGCGGGCGAGCCGCCGGATCGGCTGGTAGGCTGGGCCCAGGTGGACCTCGGTCCCGGCGCATCGAAGCAAGTCACCGTCCACGTGAACCGCGACCGGCTGACCGTCTACGACGCCCGATCGGATTCCTGGAAGCTGGTTCCGGGAAACTATGTCATTCGTGTCGGCAGTTCTTCGCGCGACCTGCCGCTGAACAAAACGATTTCATTTCCTGAATAAACCGGCCGTGAGCCGCTGGGACGTCGGCGGCTCAGGTTCGGGACGGCGGAACGCATCCGCTGCGAGATCAATCGCTGTGCCGCTGGCGGTCAGAGGACCGATTCAAAGAAGCGGTGGAAGATGCGGGCCACCAGTTCCGGCTGCTCGAACGGGGCAAAGTGGCCGGCGTCGGGCAGTTCGCGGTATTCGGCGCCATAACCGCCGTTGCGGATCTGCTCGGCCAGCAGACGCATATCGGCAGGCGGAGATCCCGGATCTTCAGCTCCGGCGAGAACCAGGCACGGCACGCGGATGGTGCTGGCGGTGGCGACCGAGTCCGGGCGCGCCGCCAGCCCCTGCTGGACAGCGACGATATTGGCCGGCGGAACAGCCTGCATCATCTCGCGGGCTACCGCGAGCTTTTGCGGCCACCGGGTGCGGGCGGTGGGGCCGATGAGCGTCTGGAGATTTGATTCGATGAAATCGGCGGTGCCACGCTCGCGGATTTGGGCAATGTTTTGCTCTCGTTTAGCGCGAGCGGTCTCATTGTCCGCCTGGGGACGGCAGCAGCAGAAAGCGAATCCCTGGACGCGCTCGGGGGTGGTACGCCAGATCTCGTAAAGGGTGTAGCCGCCGATCGAGCACCCGGCGAAGAGGGCGCGATGCACGCCGATGTGGTCGAGGAGACGGGCAGTGTCGGCCGCGAGCTTTTCGACGGTGATCGGGCCTTCTCCGGCTTCGGATTGTCCGTGGCCGCGAAGATCGGGGATGATGAGGCGATATTTGGAGGCAAGCACGGCGGCGAGAGGCAGCCAGAAACGATGATCGACAGGCGTGGGATGGAGGAGAACGACGGGAGGGCCGTCTCCCTGCGTGGTGAAAAACAGCTGCGCGTCGCCGGAGTGGAAGAACATGGGCTGAATCCTCTGAGGATCAGGGTACAGCCGGGTACCGGCCTGCAGGTAGCAGAACGGCGCCTGAGTGACCAGGGGCGCTGCGGGTGGTGATGGATGGAGACGGTATTGCCTAATGGGATGTGGTTCGATCTGGACGACCCGGAGTCGCCGGAGCTGGATGACCTGGCGAAGCGATTTGGGCTGCATGAGCTGCAGGTGGAGGACTGCCGGCATCGGCCGCAGCGGTGCAAGGCGGAGGATCACGAGCACTACAAGCTCGCAATCCTGAAACAGGTGCGCCACGGCAGCGGCGAGGAGCTGATCTTTGACGATGTGGATCTGTTTCTGGGGCCGGATTTTCTCATTTCCGTGCGCCAGGGCGAACCGGCTCTTTTTGACAGGGTACGAGCGCGGGCCGCCGAGGAACAAGTGAAGCGGCTGGACTGGGTCTTCTATATGATCGCGGACGAGATTGTGGACGGGTACCAGCCCGTGCTGGACTGGTTCGCCGAGGAAATCGATGCGGTGGAAGACGTCGTGCTGGAGCAGCCGACGCCGGAAACTCTGGCGCGCATCTTTGCGCTGCGTCGGTCGCTAATCGATTTTCGCCGCGCGGCGACGGGGGTCCGCGAAGTGATCAACAGCCTGACGCGGCGGGAAAAGGGGCTGCTGGGCGAGGATCTGGGTGTCTACCTGCGCGATGTCTACGACCATACGATTCGAACCGTGGACATCATCGAGACCTTCCAGGATTTGCTGGCGGGAACGCTGGACATCTATATGTCGGCGGTGGCGAACCGCACGAACGAAGTGATGAAGGTCCTGACGATTTGGGGAACGGTGGCGCTGCCGCTGCTGATTATCACTGGATTCTTCGGAATGAATCTGGGGCTGCCCTGGATGCACCAGGCGCACGGGGTGGTCTACGCGGTTGGGCTGATGGGCGCGAGTTCTGTCGTGATACTGGCCTACTTCAAATGGAAGAGATGGTATTAGCAGGTCAGCAATGCTGATTCGCGGTGCGGATGCGCCAGCCCGTATGCACCAGTCCGGGTTCGCCAGCCCGTATTCGCCCGCCCGTATTCGCCAGGCCGGCTGGGTAGAGTTGCCCACATCCGCCCGGGTTGGTCAGATGCGGGCAACCGGCTGTTGCATTTAACCGGGGTTCTGCCAGTTGGAGGCCGGTGGCACGGGCGGGGGCGGAATCACGAGCGCCTCCTCCGGCATCACGATCCAGAAAATCACATAGGCAAGCAGTCCGGCTCCGCCGCCGAAGACGGCGAGCAGCACGGTGATCACGCGCACCCAGACAACGTCCCAGGCATAGGCGTTGGAGAGCCCCTGACAGACGCCGGCGATCATGCGCCCGGCGCGCGGCCGGACCAGCCGGGTGACAGTCTGTGGGTAGGAGGGCGGAGCCTGATAGACCTGCGCTCCGCAGCCGGAGCAAAAGCGCGCGTCGTCGGCGAGAGATTTTCCGCAGTTCCTGCAATAAATGGCCATGGCCCAAACCTCCTTCGGACTCCTCGGAGCAGGAGAAATCCGACGCAAAAGCTAAGAATAGCGCGATGCGCCCGGCCTTCGGCAGCAGAACCGCCACCGAAGACTGTACGCGCCGCCATACAGGAAAAGATACGCGAGTGGCTGGCGGCAGGTTCCCTGAGCCCGTCGGCAGTATAAGGTGGTGCCTGCCGGCATTTCGCGGGTGGCGGAATTTCCAGGCATCTAATCCCCAGGGCCCTGGCCCTATCAGACACAAGAGGAGACGCAATGCAGAGATTGCAGGGAAAAGTGGCGATCGTGACCGGCGCGGGATCGGGGATTGGCCAGGGGATCGCGGAGCGGCTGGGGAGCGAGGGCGCACGTGTGGTCATCGACTACATCGGCGATAACGGCGGCGCCGAGGAGACGCGCAGGAAGATCGAGAGCGGCGGCGGCGAGGGCGAGCTGGTGCATGCCGACATTACGAAAATGAGCGATGTGCGCCTGTTGGTCGATACGGCGTGGGAGAAATTCGGGCGCGCGGACATTCTGGTAAACAACGCCGGAATGGAGAAGAAGTCCGACTTTTGGGATACGACCGAGGAGGAGTACGACAAAGTGATGTCGGTCAACCTGCGGGGACCGTTCTTTCTTACCCAGGCCTTCGTGCGGCGGCTGAAGGATGCGAAGCAGCCCGGCCGGATTATCAACATCAGCTCCGTCCATGAGGATATGGCGTTCCCCGGCTTTACCACCTATTGCTGCAGCAAGGGTGGCCTGCGGATGATGATGCGCAATCTCACGGTCGAGCTGGGTCCGCTGGGGATCACCATCAACAACATCGCCCCCGGCGCCATTGCGACGCCGATCAACACGGCGTTGCTGGACAACAAGCCGAAGCTCGACGCGCTGCTGAGGAATATCCCGCTGGGGCGGCTGGGCACGCCGGGCGATGTCGCCGGACTGGTGGCCTACCTCGCATCGGATGATGCATCTTACGTCTCTGGCGCTACATTCCTGGTGGATGGCGGCCTGATGCGCAATTATCGCGAGCAGTAATCAGATCACCACTTGTTTTCGAGCACGGTGGTTCAAGGGAAGGTAAGACTGGAGAGATGGCTTCAAAAATCGAGGATTACGCCCTGATCGGTGACTGCGAGACCGCGGCACTGGTGGACCGAAGCGGTTCGATTGACTGGCTCTGCTGGCCGGACTTCTCCTCCCAGGCGTGCTTTTCGGCGCTGCTGGGCACCGAGGAGAATGGGTCGTGGCAGATATGCCCGGACAGCGAAGGCTGGAAGTCGTCGCGCCGCTACCAGGATCACACGCTGATTCTGGAGACGACCTTTGAAAGCGCGCAGGGAGCGGTGCGCCTGATCGATTTCATGCCTGTGAGGGACAGGAACTCCGACGTGGTGCGGATCGTGGAAGGCATCCGGGGAAAAATGGACCTGCGATCGACGCTGGCCCTGCGTTTCGATTATGGGCGGACGCTGCCCTGGGTTACGGCCATTGAGGATGGAATCCGCGCTGTGGCCGGGCCGGGAGTTGCGGTCTTGCACGCGTCGGTCCCGGTGCATGGGGAAAACCTGAAGACGGTGGCCGAATTTACGGTGCGTGCGGGCGAGCGGGTGTGGTTCACCCTGACCTATGGCGACTCGTTCAAGCCCGATCCTGAGCCGATCGACGCGAAGCAGGCGCTGGAGGACACGCAGGAGTTCTGGACGCGCTGGGTTGGGCAGATGGCGTACGACGGGCAATATCGGGAAGCGGTCGAGCGGTCGCTGATCACGCTCAAGGCGATGACCTTCAGACCCACCGGAGGCGTCGTCGCCGCCCCGACGACGTCTCTGCCGGAATCGCTGGGCGGTAACCGAAACTGGGATTACCGCTACTGCTGGCTGCGGGATACGACCTTTACGCTGCTGGCGATGACCACCGCGGGCTATTTTGAAGAAGCCTGCGAATGGCAGAACTGGCTGCTGCGCGCGGTGGCCGGAAGCCCTGACCAGGTGCAGATCATGTACGGCCTCAAGGGCGAGCGTTCTCTGGTCGAATGGGAGGCGGACTGGCTCGATGGTTATGAGAAATCGCAGCCGGTGCGGATTGGTAACGCGGCGTCCACGCAGGTGCAGCTGGATATCTACGGCGAGATGCTGGACACGTTTTTCCACGCCCTCAAGGGTCTTGGCAAACATACGGAAGAAGACTTCAAGGTACTCGTGCTCCTGCTCGACCATCTGGAGAAAATCTGGAAGGACGCCGACGAGGGTATCTGGGAAGTGCGCGGAGGGAAGAAGCAGTTCACCTACTCGAAAGTGATGGCGTGGGTGGCCTTCGACCGGGCAGTGCTGATCGCGGAAAAGAAGGACTTTGACGCGCCGGTGGAGCGGTGGAAGCAGGCGCGGGACGAGATCCACGCACAAATCTGCAAAATGGGCTTCGACGATCGGAAACAGAGCTTCACGCAGTACTACGGGTCGCAGATGATGGACGCTGCCGTACTGCTGATGCCGCTGGTGGGATTCCTTCCGGCGAACGATCCGCGAATCCGCTCCACCGTCGAAGCTGTGGAGCGGGAGTTGACGCGCGATGGCTTCGTGATGCGCTACGAAACCGAGAAAGCGGAAGATGGGCTGCCCCCCGGCGAAGGCGCATTTCTGGCATGCAGCTTCTGGATGGTTGGCTGTCTGAAGGCCATCGGGCGGCGGGACGATGCGCGAAAGCTCTTCGAACGATTGCTGAACCTTCGGAACGATGTCGGGCTGCTGGCGGAGGAATACGATGTGACTCGGAAGCGCATGGTGGGTAATTTCCCGCAGGCCTTCTCCCATATTGCGCTGGTCAACGCGGCATTCGATCTCGAAGGCAAAGACGGGGCACGACAGAGAGCGCATCCGGAAGAGAAGGCCGAAGTAGTGCGTTAAAGCAGACGGATGGGATCGCGACGCATTCACCCGGTATCCACTGAAGACAGGGACTGACCGGAAAGCGATCGATCCGGACAAATCTCGTGGGATGGCGGTGGGAATGCATCGGTTTCGCGTGTGGGCGCCGAAGGCGAAGCGTATGCGGGTCGGCGTGGCGGCCAGGAAGCACCCTATGGAGCCATGTGCCGGCGGATGGTGGGAAGCCGCGGTGGAAGCCGCCAGGCCGGGGACGGACTACGCCTATTTTCTGGACGATGAGGATCTTGCCCTGCCCGATCCTCGATCCTTGTGGCAGCCGCATGGGGTTCATGGGGTGTCGCGGATTTATGACCATGACGATTACCAATGGAGCGATAAGGGATGGGAGGCTCCGCCACTGAAGAGCGCCGTTCTCTACGAGCTGCATGTGGGCACATTCACGCCGGAGGGAACGTTTGCCGCGGCCGAAACAAAGCTGGAGGCGCTGAAGGACCTGGGCGTTACGCATGTGGAACTGATGCCGGTGAATGCGTTCCCAGGCCGGCAGGGGTGGGGCTACGACGGAGTGGATTTGTTCGCTCCGCATGAGCCATATGGCGGTCCGGATGGACTGAAGCATCTCGTGGACTCCTGCCACCGACATGGTTTGGCGGTGCTGCTGGATGTGGTCTACAACCACCTGGGGCCGGCTGGAAATTATCTCGGTAAATTCGGGCCGTACTTCACGCAGTCCCACCACACCCCATGGGGCGACGCTGTGAATCTGGAGGACGCGGGCAGCCATGAGGTACGCCGGTTCTTTTGCGACAACGCGCTGATGTGGTTGCGCGACTACCACATGGACGGACTGCGGCTGGATGCGGTGCATGCGTACATGGACCGTTCGGCGACCCACTTTATGGAGCAGCTCGCGACCGCGGTGCGCCGGCTGGAGGCAGAGACCGGCCGGCAGTTGGTGGTGATTGCCGAGAGCGACCTGAACGATCCGCGGCTGGTGACCGCCGTGGAGGCGAGCGGATACGGAATGGACGCACAGTGGAGCGACGATTTTCATCACGCGCTGGTGACCGTCCTCACCGGCGAGCGCAGCGGGTATTACGCGGATTTTGGATCGCTGGCCGATCTGGCGAAGGCGCTGCGCGAGGCGTTTGTGTACGACGGGCGCTATTCGGCCTACCGCGACCGGATCCACGGGCGGCCGGTGCGCCGGCTGCCGGGATGGCGATTCCTGGGCTATTCGCAGAATCACGACCAGGTGGGGAACCGCGCGAAGGGAGAGCGGCTGGGCCAGTTGGTGAATTCCGGGCGGGCTA
Organism: Acidobacterium sp.; assembly: GCA_027323785.1. GTDB lineage: Bacteria > Acidobacteriota > Terriglobia > Terriglobales > Acidobacteriaceae > Palsa-343. Next base: position 11,989 of record DAHVZZ010000623.1, read on the forward strand.
AAATTGCGGCGGCCATCGAGATGACCGCGCCCTTTGTCCCCATGCTCTTTCAGGGCGAGGAATGGGCGGCGAGCGCGCCATTCCAGTACTTCACAAACCACGAGGAAGGGCTGGGAAAGCTCGTTTCGGAGGGACGGAAGAAGGAATTCGCGGCGTTCGGCTGGGACCCGTCCGAGGTTCCTGATCCGCAGGCGCCGGAGACGTGGCAGCGGTCGAAGCTGAACTGGGCGGAGCGTGACCAGGCCGAACATGCTGAGATGCTGATGTGGTATCGGGATCTGATCGCGCTGCGGAAGCGCACGCCGGAGCTGACCAATGGGGATATGGAGGCGGTTCGAGTACGCTTCAGCGAGCAGGAGAAGTGGCTGGCGATGGAGCGCGCCCCGGTCACCGTGGTGTTTTCGCTGGCCCAGCAGCCAGTAAAAATTGAGGTGCGACCGGGATCGCGGCTGACCCTGCGGTCGCAGACCGGGGTTCAGCTGCTGGACGGGAAGGTGCTATTACCGCCGGACTCGGCGGCTGTTTTAACATGAGAGTGGCAGCTGCTGAGTAACAATCAGGAACGTGACTTGAGCGCGTTCAAATTCAGGCGGCTGCGCTTGCGCATCAGAAAGAGCGACTCTTGAGCATGCTGTCTGCCAACGATCTCACCTGGCTCCGCGCCGACAGAACAACCAAATCCAGGCTGCATCGGAACACGAGATCCGAATGAACGAATTGTGGTTCGTGGTAATTCTTTGTCTCAGCTCCATGGGAGCTGGACTGCTGGGGGCTCTGAGCGGGCTGGGCGGCGGGGTGGTGATCGTCCCGCTGCTGACGATTGTCTTTCACGTGGATATTCGCTACGCCATCGGCGCATCGCTGGTTTCCGTGATCGCGACGTCGTCCGGTGCTGCCGCGGCCTATGTCCGGGAAGGCTTCTCGAACATCCGCGTGGGCATGTTCCTGGAAATTGCGACCACCATGGGCGCGCTGTTTGGGGCATGGCTGACCACCAAGGCGCCCACGGATGCGATTGGCCTGGTCTTCGGTATCGTGCTCCTGTATTCCGCCTACGCCTCGCTCAAAGAGAAGCATGAGGTGATCTCGACGGTGCCCGACCCGAAGGCAATGGCGCTCAGGCTGAAAGGAACCCTGCCATTGGGCGACGGGCAGGAGCAGCCGTATGTGGCGCAGCGGGTCCCGGTGGGCTTCGGCCTCATGTGGCTGGCCGGCCTGCTGTCCGGCCTGCTGGGGATCGGATCGGGCGCCGTGACGGTGCTGGCGATGGATCAGGCCATGCGGCTGCCCTTCAAAGTATCGACCACAACGAGCAACTTCATGATCGGCGTGACGGCCGCCGCGAGCGCCGGGCTCTACCTGCGCAGCGGATATCTCGCTCCCGGACTGGTGATGCCCGTGATGCTGGGCGTGCTGGTGGGTTCGCTGGTCGGATCCAAGCTGCTGGTGCGGGCGCATGTGCGGACGCTGAAGGTGGTCTTCTCCCTGCTGATTATCGGCATGGGGCTTGAGATGGTCGTGCACAGTGCGATGGGGATGTGGCGATGAAATGGACTGATCATCAGATCGAAACACTGGTGGGCCTGATGCTGCGCGTCGGCGTGATCCTGGCGGCGGCGGTGGTGCTGACGGGCGGAGTCGTTTATCTCGTGCACACGCATGGGCCGCGTCCTGACTACTCCCACTTTCAGGGCGAGCCCGCCGTGTACAGTACACTGCATGGGGCCGCAACCGGCATCACCACGGGCGATCCGCGCAGCATCATCATGTTGGGCCTGCTGATCCTGATCGCCACGCCGGTGGCGCGCGTTGCCATGTGCATCGTCGGATTCCTGTTTGAGCGCGACCGCTTGTACGTGGCAGTGAGCACGACCGTGCTGCTGATTCTGCTGTACAGCCTGTTCTTCCATAAATAACCGGCGCGCGAGCTTCCTCCTGGATTCGCCGCACAACTGATGAGGACGGTTCGCTCTAAGCTCCGATGATGCCTGGAGTGGCG
>DAHVZZ010000498.1:0-2875 GCA_027323785.1 Acidobacterium sp.
CCGTCGATCTCCAGCACCAGTCGCAGCACTCCGTGCGTCGAAGGGTGCTGCGGCCCCATATTCAGGACCATCGTGCGGTCTTTCGCACCCTCTTCCGGGCGCGGCGCGATCAGCGTCGATGTCGCTACAAAGCCCGGGATCTCCGGCGCATTCGGATTGTCAGACCTTTCCGCCATTAGCGGTATCCCTCCACCGGATAATCCTTGCGCAGCGGATGCCCTTCCCACTCCTCCGGCATCATGATCCGGCGCAGCCACGGGTGGCCGTTAAACCGCACCCCGAACAGATCCCAGACCTCCCGCTCGTAGAAATTGGCCGAGGGCCATACAGGCGTGATGCTGTCCACCGAAGGATCCATGCTTTCAACCATCACATGCAGGCGAACCCGCTCTTTCAGCCTGTGCGACAGAATGTGGTACGTGACCTGGAAGCGCGGCTCCGATGGATACCAGTCCACGCAGGTGATGTCTTCCAGAAAGTTATAACCAGCCTGCTGCAGAGTGCGGCAGACGCCCCGAACCTGATCCGCGGCAATCACCAGCGTCAGTTCGCCGCGGTCAAACTTCGCGTCGGCGATGGCTTCGGGATGAGCGGCGCGCAACGCCTGAATGGCCACATTTTGCGCGAGGCTCTCGAACACAGCATCCTTGCTGAACAGCGATTCCATAGCTCTTTCCAGTGTTTCCGATGCTACAAATCTGCCTTATCGGCGGCCCAGTCGAGAATGCCCTTCTTCCACACGTAAAAGACGCCCACCACGACAAAGCCGAGATAAACCAGCATTTCCCAAAACCCGAAAAGGCGGGATCCGGTCAGGCCAGGAAGCTCCCGATAGATCACGGCCCAGGGCAGCATGAAGACCGCTTCCACATCGAACAGGATGAAGAGCATGGCCACCATGTAGAACCGCACCGAGAAGCGCCCGCGGGCATCTCCCTCGGCCGGAACTCCACACTCGTAGGCTTCCAGCTTGCCTTTGGTATTGCGATGTCTGCCGAGCAGCCAGGACATGGCCAGCATGCCCAAAGCCAGACCTCCGGCGACAACAACCTGCATCAGCAGAGGCAGATAATTCCAGATGTACGGATGATTGTGCATGGCTGTGAGCTGGAACAGCTGCGACCGGCGTCAACCGTCCGCTGCCTCCATTTCGACTCTAAGTCTGCGGCTGTCAACAGTCAAGTTAAGCGCCGCTTTTCCGCCATTCACCGCTCTTCGCCGCAATCACCGAACGCGCTCAGCCGGCGCGCTCCACCTGGGGCCCGGCTCGCCGAACCTCATCGGAAACTCGAAATTTCCCGAAATTCGCGGCGAATTTCGACGCCAGCGTCCGCGCCTGCGCGTCGTACGCTGCTTTGTCGGCCCACACGTTGCGCGGGTTCAGCAACTCTGCCGGAACCCCCGGGCACGCCGTCGGAATGCTCAGCCCAAAGACAGGATCCACCGAAAATGGTGCGCCGCCCAGCCGTCCGTCCAGCACCGCGTGAACCATCGCACGCGTATGCGGCAAACTCATGCGTCTGCCCACGCCGAAGGCTCCGCCCGTCCAGCCCGTATTCACCAGCCAGCACTGCGCCCCATGCTCCCGCAGCCGGCGGCCAAGCATCTCCGCGTAAACAGACGGCGCCAGCGGCAGAAATGGCGAACCAAAGCACGTGGAGAACTCCGGAACCGGCTCACTGCCCAGCCCCGCCTCCGTCCCTGCCAGCTTGGCCGTGTACCCGGACAGAAAGTGATACATCGCCTGTTCCGGATTCAGCCGCGAGATCGGCGGCAACACTCCAAAAGCGTCCGCGGCAAGAAAAAGAACATTCCGCGGATGACCTCCAACCCCGGGAATCACCGCGCCGGCAATATAGTCCACCGGATACGCAGCCCGCGTGTTCTCCGTGAATCGAATATCGGAATAGTCCGGCTCCCCGGTGTGGACGTCCAGCACCACATTCTCCAGCACCGAGCCGAAGCGGATCGCATGGTGGATCTGCGGCTCCTTCTCCTCGCTCAGATCCACACACTTGGCATAGCAGCCGCCTTCGAAATTAAATACCCCATTCGGGCTCCAGCCGTGTTCGTCGTCGCCGATCAGCCTCCGTTCGGGATCGGCGGAAAGCGTGGTCTTGCCCGTGCCCGAGAGCCCAAAAAACAGCGCCGTGTCCCCCTCCTTGCCCACATTCGCCGAGCAGTGCATCGGGAAGACATCGCGCCCCGGCAGAAGATAATTCATCACCCCGAAGATCGACTTCTTCATCTCGCCGGCGTATCTCGTGCCGCCGATCAGCACAATCTTTCGCGTGAAATCGGTCAGGATGAAGGTACTGGAGCGCACTCCGTCCCGCTCCGGAATGGCTTCAAACTCCGGCGCGGCAATGACCGTGAATTCAGGCTCGTGAACAGCCAGCTCTTCCGGCTCCGGACGCACGAACAGCTGCCGCACGAACAGCGCGTGCCAGGCATATTCGCAGATCACCTGAATCGGCAGACGAAACGCCGGATCGGCGCCTGCCGCCAGATCCATCACATAGATATCCCGCTCCGCCATATGCGCCAACACCCGCTGCAGCAGGGCCTCGAACCGCTCCGGCGGAAAAGGCTGGTTCACCTTGCCCCAGTGCACGCGATCCAGAGTCTGCTCGTCCTGCACCGTGAACTTGTCCCGCGGCGAGCGCCCCGTGCGCGCTCCCGTGTACGCTACCAGCGCACCGTTTGCCGCCAGCCGGCCCTCGCCGCGCGCAATCGCGGTTTCCACCAGCTGGGGCATGGAGAGATTGCGATGCGCGTGCAGGCCCTCGGTGAGCCGTTTCACGTCGCGCAGAAGACCGGTGGTTCCCATGGACAGGTTCTCCTTTGGGGTCAGAAGGAACCCATTATTGTCCAC
>DAHVZZ010000066.1:0-1517 GCA_027323785.1 Acidobacterium sp.
TGCCCTCTCGCGTCTCTGGAGCCGTCCGATCATCGCACTGAATCGGGATCCCGCAGTACACTGGAAGAGATGCCCGAAAGCCGGCTTTCGCGTGCTTGATTTCACCTCTGGAGCCCTCGTTGAAGATCGTTCTCGCAGAAAAAGTCTCTCCCGCTACTCTCGCTATCTTCCAAAAGGAACCGGGGTGGAAGGTCGTCACCGCGGAGCGGATTGCGACCGGCGGCCTGGCGGCCGAGCTTGCCGATGCCGATGCCCTGGTGGTGCGCTCGGCCATCCAGGTGGATGCAGCCCTGCTGGCCGCCGCTTCCAGGTTGCGCGTGATCGGCCGCGCGGGTGTGGGCGTTGACAACATCGATGCCGAGGAGGCCACTCGCCGGGGCATCGTCGTGATGAACACCCCCGGCGCCAACGCCGTCGCCGTCGCTGAGCTCACCCTCGCCTTGATGATCGCCATGTGCCGGGGCATGATCCGCGCCAATGCCGGCATGCACGCCGCGCGCTGGGAGAAGAAGTCCTTGCAGGGTTCCGAGCTTCGCGGCAAGACGCTGGGCATCATTGGCCTGGGCCGCGTCGGCCTTGAGGTGGCGCGGCGCGCCCTGGCCTTTGGCATGAAGGTGATCGGCTATGACCCTTTCATCGCTCCGGTCATCGCCCGGGAGAACCATGTTGCCCTGCTGACGCTGGAGGAGGTCTTCTCCAGCTCCGACTTTCTCTCCCTGCATGTCGGCCTTACCCCCCAGACCGAAGGGCTGATCAACGAACGCTCGATCGCGGGGATGAAGAAGGGAATCCGCATCGTCAACTGTGCGCGCGGGGAACTGATCGTGGAGAACGCTCTGGCTGAAGCGATTCGTTCCGGCCATGTCGCCGGCGCCGCCCTGGATGTCTTCCGCCAGGAACCGCCGAAGGATTCACCGTTCTTTGGAATGGAGCAGGTCCTGCTGAGCCCGCACATCGCCGGGTCTACGGACGAGGCCCAGGAGGCCATCGGCATCCAACTTGCGAATCAGGTCCGCGACTACCTCAAACTGGGCGTGGTGCAGAACGCGGTGAACGCCGCTTCGCTCAGTGAGGAGGAGTACGCCGAGATCGCGCCTTACGTGGAGATGGCCTCCCGGCTGGGCCAGTTACTGAGCCACGCGGGCAGCTCCGGCGGCCCCGGCTCCTCGCGGGGTTCAGTGGACAGCATCTCGCTTGCCTATAACGGGAGGCTGGCTGCGCTGAAGACGGAGATGATTCGCAACGCCGCGATCGCGGGCGCCCTCTACGGCGCCGACGGAGTCAACCGCATCAACGCGATGACCGCCGCTGCCGAGCGAGGGATCCGCGTCCAGGAGGAGAAGCGCGAGCAGATTGCCGGCGGCGCCGGTTCGACCCTGGGCATGACCCTCCATTGGACGCGCCAGACGGGATCCGGGGCTGGGGAGCAAGCCGGCAGCGGCGGTGAGGATGGCCTCTGGAAAGGGGTAGCCACGGTCCTCCATGGCCGCTCTCCGCGCCTGCTGCGTTACGACAGC
>DAHVZZ010000081.1:0-4915 GCA_027323785.1 Acidobacterium sp.
CCTGGGGCGGGCAGAAGCGGGGCGGCCTGGCCTGGCAGACTCGCGGATTGCTCACTGGCTTCGCGATACCGAACGGCGCTGGACGAGCGATTTGGCGATTGGGTGCTTATCGAGATGAGCGTTCTCGCACTCGGTGGCGGAAGCTAAGGCCTCAAAAAACCTAAGCTGCGTCACCACCTGGAATGTTAGGGTTGATGAGAGCCTGAGAAGATCCAGCACCGTCCCCGGAATCGCAATGGACTACTATCGAGTCGTTGGCCCGCTGGTTCGTCTCTTACCCGCCGAGACAGCGCACAATGCAGCCATTTGCGCCCTCAGAGCAGGGCTCGTGCCAGCAGGCGCGGCGTTCGATCATTCCGCACTAGCGACAGAGTGCTTCGGCCTGTCCTTCAAAAGCCCCGTTGGCCTTGCGGCAGGCTTTGATAAGAACGCCGCCGTCGTGGATGCGCTATTGGCCCAGGGCTTCGGTTTCGTCGAAGCGGGCACCGTAACTCCCTTACCCCAGCCCGGCAATCCGCAACCGCGCATGTTTCGTTTGAAAAAAGAGAAGGGGATTATCAACCGGCTGGGCTTCAACAATCACGGCGCAGACGTTTTCGTCGCTAATCTCAAGCGGCGCAAAAAAGCAGGAGTGCTTGGGGCCAATATTGGCAGGAACAAAAACAGCCCCGATGCTGTCAGCGACTACTTGACGGGCCTGGAAAGGGTCTACCCCCATGCCGATTACATTACGATCAACATATCTTCCCCGAACACCGTTGGTCTGCGTGATCTTCAGCAAAAGACCCAACTCGTCGCTCTGATCAAAGCCATTACGGCCAAACGCGAAGAGCTTGCAGAGATGCAAGACAGGCGCATAGCAGTGCTCTACAAAATCGCGCCGGACCTGAATCTGCAACAGAAGCAGGACATCGTGGAAGCCGCGCTCGCGCATTCTGTGGATGGCCTCATCGTCTCCAACACCACCGTTACTCGCCCCTCCACTCTCCAAAGCCACAACCGGGGCGAACAAGGAGGTTTGAGTGGGGAGCCCCTTAAGACGCTCTCACTTGCGGCGCTGCGGGATATTCGCAGCCTGTCGCAGGGGCGGATTCCGCTCATCGGCGTAGGAGGCATCGCTTCAGCCGAAGACGCCTATGGATTTATCCGCGCGGGCGCGTCATTGGTGCAGGTGTATACAGCGCTCGTGTACCAAGGTTTCAACCTCGTGCGCCGAATCAACGAAGGTCTCGTGCAGCTACTCGCGCGCGACGGGTTCAGGAACATCGCGAGTGCGGTAGGCACCGGAGAGTGAAGGTCAGTAGTGATAACAGGCCGAGTCGCTCATCCACCGCGGTTGCTCGGCAAACCGGGATAGCTGGCCGCAAAACGGGCTCTGGTCCAACAAAGCGCTCGGGTCGTGGGAGGTGTGGGCTAGTAGCGGCGGATCATGCCGAGGACGCGGCCCTGGATGGCGACCTGGGCGGCGGGGACGAGGATGGGCTCCATCTCGGTATTGGCGGGCTGGAGGCGCACCATGGATCCCTCCGGGTAATAGCGCTTGAGGGTGGTTTCGGCGTTGCGGACGAGGGCGACGACGATTTCTCCGGTGCGGGCGGTGGAGGTTTTTTCGACGAGGACGTAGTCGCCGTCGACGATGTGCTCGTCGCGCATGGACTCGCCGCGGACCTGGAGGGCGAAGACTTCGCGGTTGCCAACGATGTCGCTGAGGGCGATGGTTTCAGGGATCTCGGCGGTTTCGACAGGGAGGCCGGCGGCGATGCGTCCGGCGAAAGGCAGGAGTTCGCCGGAGCGGGCTTTGGCGCGCGGGGGCAGGACGTCGATGGAGCGGCTGCGGTTGTGGGCGCGGGCGAGCAGGCCTTTGTTCTGCAGGTTGGTGATGTGCTTGTGGACGGTGGCGAGGGAGCGGAGCTGGAGGCCGCGGGCGATCTCCTCGAAGGAGGGGGAATAGCCGTTGCGCTGGACGAAGTTGGAGATGAAGTCCAGCACCTCTTTCTGCCGACGCGTGATAGCCATGCAGCCATTGTAGGGAATAAAAGGCGAAATGGGGAAGCGATTTGTGGCGGGGCGTTTCCCGTTTTGACAACCCCGCCAAACCGGCTCCCTTTCTGAAACTGCCTCTTAGTTTTTCCTCACTTTTCCCTATTCCCCCGGAGGGTTCCGGAGGGATGGTGGGTGTGGGAGACGACAGAAATGCGTTTGCTGATTGCGGAGGACGACCGGTCGCTGGGCAGTTTTATGGCGCGGGGGCTGGCGGGCGACGGCTATGAGGTGACGGTGGCGACGGATGGGGAGATGGCGATGGAGGCGGCGCGGCAGAGTCCACCGGAGATGGCGGTGCTGGATTTGAATTTGCCGCGGCGGGACGGGATGGAGGTGCTGGAGTTTCTGCGGACGCTGACGGAGGAGGCTCCGGTGCTGATTCTGACGGCCCGGCAGGAGGCGGAGACGCGGCTGCGCTGCCTGGAGATGGGCGCGGACGATTACATGCAGAAGCCGTTCTCGTTTGCGGAGCTGCGGGCGCGCTGCCGGGCGCTGACGCGCAGACGGAGTCCGGGGCTGGTGCTGCGGCACGGGGACGTGCGGCTGAACCGGGTGGAGCGGCAGGTGACGCGCGGGGGCGAGCCGGTGGCGCTGACGAACAAGGAATTCGCGCTGCTGGAGTACCTGATGCTGCATCGGGGGCAGGCGGTTTCGCGGAGCACGCTGCTGGAGGCGGTGTGGAACGTGAATCCGGAGACGGGCACGAATGTGGTGGACGTGTACATCAACTATCTGCGGCGGAAGCTGCGGGACAGGGTGGCGCATGGGCAGGCGGAGCCGGATGGGGCGGGGCCGCTGATCCAGACGGTGCGCGGGATGGGGTACAGCATTGGGCTGAGCCGCTGATTTCAGGGGCGGGGGAAAGCGAGGCGACGATGGCAACGACGGCGACCATGGCACAGCAGAGACCGGCGGCGCGGAGCGCGATTCTGGCCAGCGCGGATGTTTCCTTCCGGCGCAGAGTGCGGGATGCGCTGGCGGATTTGCGGTGGCAGGTGCGGGAAGCGGCGGGGGGCGCCGAGACGCTGGCGTTTCTGGACGCGGCTCCGGTGGAGACGGTGGTGCTGGACTCGTGGCTGCCGGATCTGGAGATACGGGAATTTGTGGCGGAGTTTGAGCGGCTGCATCCGGGAGTGGATCTGGTGATGGCGGATGCGACGGAGGCGGGAGCGGCGCGGAGTCCGCGGCGGAACGAGGTGCTGCATGCGCTGCGGCGGGCGCAGGCGACCGATGGGGCGATCTGGAATACGGCGCCCAGGGAGGTGGAGTGGCCTGGGCCGGCGAAGGCCGCCGGGCTGGAGGCGGTTCGGGCGGAGGGAGAGCGGCCGGCGGCGACGCGGGCCGGGCTGAGCTGCGCCGCGGCGGGGCTTGCGCTGCCGGAGTTTGTGGGGACGGACGCGTCGATGCTGGAGGTGAGCCGGCGGATTCGGCTGGTGGCTGGGCGGGACACGTCGGTGCTGGTGCAGGGGCCGACGGGCAGCGGCAAGGAGCTGGTGGCGCGGGCGGTGCATCGGCTGAGCGAGCGCTCGACGCGGAGGTTTGTGGCGCTGAACTGCGCGGCGATTCCGGAGGGATTGCTGGAGGCGGAGCTGTTCGGGCACGCGCGGGGAGCGTTCACCGGAGCCGTACAGGGACGCATGGGACGGATTGAAGCGGCGGACGGGGGGACGCTGTTTCTGGACGAGATTGGAGATATGCCGCTGGCGCTGCAGGCCAAGCTGCTGCGCTTTTTGCAGACGGGAGAGCTACAGCGGGTGGGCGAGAACGAGCCGGTGCGAGCGGATGTGCGGATCGTGGCGGCGACGCATCGTCCGCTGGCGCGGCTGGCCGGGGAGGGTGCGTTTCGGGCGGATCTCTATTACCGGCTGGCGGTGTTTCTGATCCGCACGCCGGCGCTGGCGGGGCGCAGCGCGGACATTGTGGAGCTGACGCGGGCACATCTGGAGAAGCTGGGGCGTCGGAGCGCGGCGAAGGGCATTGCGGCGGAGGCGCTGGCGAAGCTGGTGAATCACGGGTGGCCGGGGAATGTTCGTGAGCTGGAGCATGTGCTGGAGCGGGCGTGGATTCTGGCCGAGGATCGGCCGCGGATCGAGGCGGAAGAGATCGAATTCGACCTGACGGCATGAGGGTTTTCTAATCGTTCGACGATTCCAGCGGAGAGGTTTCTGCTGGTGGATGCGGAGCGGGTATCCAGGAGGCGAGAGATGCGTTTGGAGACGCCGATGGCGGAGGTGCTGAATCGCTACCTCGATCTGTCGTCGCTGGAACTGAAGCTGACGGCTCAGAACATGGCGAATGTGGACACGCCGGGATACCGGACAGTGGGCTTCAACTTTGCCGGAGCGATGAGCCGTTCGCTGGAGGAGATGGGGCGGAACGGGGATGCCGCGGATTTGCCGGCTCCGGAGGTGGTGCAGGTGGGCGGATTGCTGGAGCGGCCGGACGGGAACAATGTCTCGATGGACCGCGAGGGTCTGGACATGGCGAAGGCGCAGCTGCAGTTTCAGGCGGGCGTGGCGCTGCTGCGGCAGGAGTTCACGCGGGAGATGGATGCGATCCACGAGGACAAGTGAGGCGGGAGCTGAGGCGGGACGGGGAGAGGAGCGAGCCGGATGAATCTGTTTGGGGTGATGGACGTGAGCGGGTCGGCGCTGCAGGCGGAGCGCATTCGGGCGGAGGTGGTGGCGGCGAACATGGCCAACGCGGACACGACGCGGACGGCACAGGGCGGACCGTATCGGGCTCAGCATGTGGTGTTCACGTCGGAAGCGCCGGCCTTTGGCAGCGAGGTGGCCACGCAGATGGGTGGGCCGATGACGGGGCAGGTGATGGGGCCGATGATGGGGCCGATGGGCGCGGCTTCATTTCCCGG
>DAHVZZ010000086.1:0-1549 GCA_027323785.1 Acidobacterium sp.
TCGGGAAACTTGACGACCTTGTCCTCGATGGACGGGCAGTAGCGCGGGCCGATGCCCTCGATGCGGCCCGAATACATGGCCGAGCGGTGGACGTTTTCGCGGATAAGGCGCAGCGTTTCCGGCGTGGTGAAGGCGATGTGGCAGCTCACCTGCGGCTGCAGGATCTTTTTGGTGCGGAAGCTGAAGGGCGTAGGATCGGCATCGCCGGGCTGCTCCTCGAAGGCGTCCCAGCGGATGGTGCGCCCGTCGAGGCGGGGCGGCGTGCCGGTCTTCAGACGGCAGGTGCGCAGCCCGAGGCGCCGCAATGCTTCGCCAAGCAGGACGCTGGCTGGCTCGCCGCTGCGGCCGGCCGGATAGCGCTCCTCGCCGCAGTGGATGAGACCGTTGAGAAACGTGCCGGTGGTGATGATGGTAGCTCCGGCCATCAGGCAGCGGCCGTCGCGCAGCTTGAGGCCGAGCACGCGGCGGCGGGATCGCGTAGGACGGGGAAGTTCAGTAAGTTCATCGATCCCCTCAGCCCCTAAGTTCCGGGTCCCCAGCCCTTCGTAACTGGCTCCCTGATCCCCGATCGCTGATCCCTCTTCAATGACCAGATCGACGACCTCCGCCTGGCGGATGTGGAGACCGGGCTGGTCTTCGAGCACCTCGCGCATTTTCACGCGGTAAAGCTGCTTGTCGCACTGGGCGCGCGGGCTCCAGACGGCCGGGCCGCGCGAGGTATTGAGCAGCCGGAACTGGATGCCAACGGCGTCGGCGACCTCGCCCATGATGCCGCCCAGGGCATCGACCTCACGGACCAGGTGGCCCTTGGCCACGCCGCCGATGGCGGGATTGCAGCTCATCTGGGCAATGAGGTCGAGATTCATGGTGATGAGCGCGGTTTTGAGGCCCATGCGGGCGGCGGCCATGGCCGCCTCGCAGCCGGCGTGGCCCGCGCCCACCACAACCACGTCGTATTGTTCGGTAAAAGCCATGCAGGTATTATTTTACGGGCTGGTTGATTAAGCCCGGAAAACCGCGATTTTCCGGGCCTCCCAACAGCCCGGCACATGCGTCTAATATTCACAGGCAGATGAGTCATTTAGAGCCTGCGGGCAATTGGGCGCGGGGTGGACAATGCGGCTTGCAGGCCGCAAATGACTTCCTTTAAAAGCTTTGCGGAAAGGCATACCATGATCTTCCGGGCTTATCGGACCCCGGCGAACGCGGAAAGCAGCAAAGGAGGTTCCAGGGTGAGAAACCGATGGATGACGATCTTGTTGCTGGCGGCAATCTTCGCGGCGGTTCCGATGAGCGCCGCAGCGTGGGGGCACAAACACAAAAAAGACAATAGCAACAACGGAGAGCCCGCCAGCTTCACCCCCATGCCGCTCGACGCGGGCTTCGGCCAGTTGAAGACGGTCCAGCCCAAGATTCCGGTGGCCAAGATCATCGCTGATTTCACCCAGCAGGAAGCCCGCTTCCAGCAGGCGCTGCAACACTATACCTATCGCCGCACCATACGCGTTGACACCATCGGCAACGAAAGCCACAAGGTGGACGGCGAATA
>DAHVZZ010000500.1:0-6175 GCA_027323785.1 Acidobacterium sp.
GGTCTCAATGCCAGAGATATCGTCGAAGAACCACCCGCAGCTGGTATACATCAGCATGGAGTGGCGCTCCAGCTCCATCAGCATGAAGGCGCGAACGCGCTCCTCGCTGGTTAGCGGCCTTACGGCGCAGGCGGAGAGGAAGGCATCGCGCGATTCGCTGGAGCGGTCGAGAACCACCGCGATGTAGCTGTTGCGGGCGGCGTCGGGATCGGCGAAGAACTGCAGGGAGGCTTCCCGCGCCAGCGGAGCCACGCTGTCCCGAAGCCAGTCCAGAGCCTCGCGCAGGGGCTGACGCCATTTCTGGTTCCAGCCTGGCCGTCCGCTGCTGCAGCCACAATCGGAACGCCAGCGCTCGATGCCGTGAGCACAACTCCAGGAGGTATTCTCGACAATCTGAGCCTCAAAGGCGGGCGGATACTCTTCCAGGAACTCCCCATAGTTGGTCAGGCGGGCGCCGTCGCCGGCTCGGGTGTCGTCCTCGGCCCAGTGCAGCAGCCAGGCCAGGGCCATTTCGCCATAGTGATGATGATGGCCGTAGCTTTCGCCGTCCGTTGCCACATGGACCAACTGAGGATCGGCGGCATCGGCCTTAAACCCGCCCATCAGCCGCTGCGCGAAGCCTTCGCCGCTGTTCAGCAGTCCCTCGAAGGCAATCGCGCGCGACCTTGGGCCGTCGTAGAAAAAGGCGGCAATCGTGCGTTCTTCCTTGAGCCGGACCAGGTACGGGCGCGTGGAATCGACCGAGGCATGCGCGGTGGCGGTCCATGCGGGTTCTGTTGCCAATTTAGACGGAGCCGCGGACTTGCCCAGAGGGCGGATGCGCGCGCACTGGTGTGGCGCCAGCACGACAAACCGGATTCCGTGCTGCGCCAGGAGATCGAGCGACTCCAGATCGACGGCTGTTTCGGGCAGCCACATGCCTTCGGGCAGGCGGCCGAAGCGGTGGCGAAAATCGGCGATGCCCCAGCGAATCTGAGTGATGCGATCCCGCGTATTCGCCAGCGGCATGATGATGTGGTTGTAGACCTGCGCCATGGCCGAGCCATGGCCGGAAAATCGAGATTGGCTGCGCTGGTCGGCATGAACAATGGCCGTATGGACCCGGGGCGCGTTTTCGCTGAGCCAGCAGAGCAGCGTCGGGCCGAAATTGAAGCTCATCCGCGCGTAATTGTTCAGGATGCGGATGATCTGATTTTCGCGGTTGACGATGCGAGCGGCGCCGTTCGGGGCATAGCATTCATGCGTGATCCGGTCGTTCCAGTCGTGCCAGGGGGCTGCGGATTGTTGCGCTTCCACCGTTTCCAGCCAGGGATTCTCGCGGGGCGGCTGGTAAAAGTGGCCGTGGATGCAGATGGTTCGGTCGGGAATGTTCGCAGTACTCATGGCTAGTCCAATCAGACTCTCATCCATGCGGGCATTGCCCGCCGTGCCGAAAGAGAGGAGTCTCGAAGGTCATGTTATCGGCAGCGGGCATCTGTGCGACAATAGTGGAATGCGGAGGCGTGCGTTGTGGCCTCCCGGAGAATCTTCATGTTTGACAATCTTCTCAGGCCCGAACACCTGATTCTGATCCTGATCATCGCTCTCCTGCTTTTTGGTCCGGCCAAGCTGCCGGGGCTGGGTAAAGGACTCGGCGAGGCTTTCCGCGGTTTCAAGGAAGGCATTAAGGGCGAATCGGCTACCTCCGATACGGCGACGAAACAGGAAAATGCGGTGGCGAAATCCGAAACCGCAACGCCTCAGGTTAAATAAGCCGCGCTCACCCCGGCGAAGTTTGCAGGCCGCACCTCCTGGTGCGGCCTTTGCGCTTTAGCCCTCCGATATCAGTGCTTTGCCCTCGCGATGATGGCCGCCAGGTTGTACCAGTCCGGCGGCACCGGCACGTTGTACAGCGCATTGGTAATGAACCGCTGACCGGTCATCTCGCCGTTCTCGAAATGGGTAATGGTGAACGGGGTCGCTATCCCATCGACAGCGTGGTAGTCGTCGTATTCTTCCACCGCCGTATCGATATCGTGATAGACGGAATCGTGCCATTGCCAGCTGCGGCGAAGGGGAAGGTGCGTCTGCACGTCCAGGTCGATTTCGACCGCGTCATTGCGATCATTCAGCAGCGAGATCTTGTCGGCCAGGTGACGCTCGACCAGCCTCTGGCCGTCGTACATGAGAAGCGTCTTTGGATTTTTCATCCAGATTTTTACGGCCGCTTCGATGGAATGGTCGCGGTCGCGTACATAAGCCCGGCACAGCTTCGGGTTCATCGCGCGCTTGCCGCGGTAGGTGATCTCCCAGCACTGGTTGTCCGTATAGAGCTGCACCCAGTTCTGCTGATCATGCTTTTTCTCGGTCAGGTCGATGCGCTCGACGGTGGGTGTGGTCCAGGCCCAGAAGGGCGTGGTCCCGAGCGTGGGTTTGCCTTTGTAGAAGGCGGCGATGCTGCCTTCCGTGTAGCGATTCTGCTGGTTGAGCCATCGCTCTCCGCCGAGCGCCTGGACCATCTCGTCCAGTAACTTTTGCGCTTTCGCGGCATTGGGGTCCGGAGGCAACGGAGCCGGAGAAGGCGGCTGTGCCTGGACCGCGAGAGCGCAGGCGGCGAGGAGCAGACTGGTGAAAAGGACACGTATCTTTGGCATGATCAGCCGACGAGAACGGCTCCTCCATTCACATTGACGATTTCTCCGGTCATAAAGCCAGCAAGCGGAGTGCACAAAAAGAGAATTGGGCCTGCAATTTCCATGGGTTCAGCAGGGCGGCGAAGGGGAATGGCATCGAGGATCCGGCTGCGCGTCTCCGGATTGTCCAGGGCGGGAGCGGACATTTCCGTGAAAACCCACCCGGGAGCAACGCAGTTGACCCGGATGCCGGCGGGCGCCAGTTCCGTCGCCAGCCCCTTAGTCATGCTGATCAGCGCGCCTTTGCTGGCCGCGTAGTCGGCGTGGAAAGCTTCGCCCCGCTGACCGGCCGTGGAGCTGACGAGGACGATGGAGCACTCGCCATACTGCGTCCCAGCCTGCTGCTTCATCTGAGCAACGGCCGCCTGGATGAGGCCAAAGGCGCTGTCCAGATTGATGGCCAGGGTGGAGCGCCATTGGCTCTCGGGCATGGTGGCGATGGGGGCATCCTGCGCGGACCAGACGCCATGGTTCACTACCAGGAGATCGAGCCGGCCAAAGGCTTCCACGGTTCTGCGGACCAGGGTGCGGCCGTCTTCCGGACTGGCCAGTTCCTGGGCGAAAGCGATGCAGGAGCCACCGCATTCCTGGGCGAGAGCTTCGGCAGCCTGCCGCGCAAACCGGTAGCTGAAGGCCACGCGGGCGCCCGCCTGGCGGAAGAGGCGAACGGTTGCGGCTCCAATGCCGCGAGAGCCCCCGGTAATGAGCGCCACTTTGCCATCGAGCGAGAGGGGGACCATCGGCGACGAAACCTGCGCAGAATCCATGGCTAACAGCCTACTCGATTCATCGGCTGCCAGGCGTGGAGAGAATTTACCCTCCCGAGTGCGAGAGTCCAGTGTCAGGTGGTCTGTGTCACACGTGCTGGCGGCTCGACGCCCTCCGAAGTCAGATCCTCCGCAGGCGATTTCAGGTCCGATAGCAGTTCCGGTCCGAATCCTGCCAGCAGAACCGTTGCCGCGAAGAGCAGCGTGTCGCCCACGTAGTTCATGCCCTCGACAGCACGAGCAGAGTGGATCTCCGTGACCAGGATCGGAATGTAGAAGAAGACCGTCAGCAGCAGAAGCACAGTGCCCGCGCCAGCGGCGGCGGAGCGAATACGGCGGCGGATGAGGAGCGCGATTCCCGCAGCCAGCAGTGCCATGCCAACAAGGTAGGCAAGCAGTTGCGGTGCGGGAATCCACGCGGGAGTCAGCTTTTCCAGAGGAACACCCGGCACGTGCCGCGGATGCAGGAACTGCTCGATCGCATAAAAGATCATCGTGGCCGCAACGATTCCCCGGCCGAGCCCTGCCAGCCCGGCGCCTGCCCGGTTTGCGCGCGGCCATACGCATCCCGTCAGCACCATGGCTCCGCCGGCGAACGACAGTTCGCGCATTGCCAGAATCCAGGAAAACCGGTCGTGCCAGTTCGCAAAGACGCCGGGAAGGTCGATGGTGGCAACAATGATCAGAAAGAGCAGCACCACCAGCGGCGCCGACCAGCGCACCTCGCGCCAGGCGATGAAGCTGACTGCCGCGGCCAGCCACGCCGCGCCGACAAAGTAAACCCAGAAGAGATGTCCCGGCACCCATGGCGGCACAACCGCAACCAGGCTTCGCGCCGCAAAGAAGTGCTCGGCGGCAAAGATGGCCAGAGCGGTGGCGTAAAAGAGCGGTCCCAGCACCACCACGCGGCCTGCGCCGGATGCGGCCCGGAAGCGGTCCCGAAGCAGAATCAGGCCCGCGAGCAGCGTGATAACACCCGCGCCGATCATTCCCAGGACTTCCACGGTCATGTCAGCCTCCTGCGACTGGGGCCCGGGGATTCTCTGGGCCATGGACCCTTTTCAGCCGGGCCGTTGCGCGCCAACAGGTAAATGGCCGGGCTCTTCGCCGGCGGGTGCCCGCGGCTACCGCACCGGCTCTCCTGGAATGTTGAGGTGCACGCGGTAAATGCTGTCAGTCGCCGCAATGTAGAGCGTCCTGCGGTCTCCGCCTCCCCAGGCAAGGTTGGCCACTCGCTTCGGAATGCGAAGAATCGCCAGAGGCTTGCCCTCGGGCGAGATGATCCAGACACCGCCCGGACCCGCGCTGTAGATATTGCCTTCCTCGTCCACTTTCATGCCATCGGGTGCGCCGGGAAGCTTGCTCGAACTGGCGTCGTAAAGGACTTTTGCATCGGTCAGCTTTCCGTGAGGAAGGACGCGGTAACGCATCCACAGCCTCTGGGGAGCGGTGTTATCCACGTACAGGTATTTCGCGTGGGGAGAGAAGGCGATTCCATTGGGACGAGACAGATTGCTCACCAGCAACTGGAGCCGGGCGCGATCGGGAGGAGCGCCGGGCTTCTGCGCTGACGCGTCCGGAATGCGGTAAACGCCGTTGACCTTCAGTTCCTTGCGCGGATCGTTGTCCCCCTGGGTGCGCAACCCATAGGGCGGATCGGTGAAGTAGAGCGATCCATCCGGGCCGTAGACAAGATCGTTGGGGCTGTTCAGCCGCTTGCCGTGATAAGAGTCGGCGAGGATGGTGATCTGGGCGTGGGGATTCAGCGACTCCAGACGATAGACATCGCGCCGGGCATGTCCGGCGACGGTCAGACGCCCTTCGGGATCGAGCGTGAGGCCGTTGGAGCCAGGCTCCGGTCCGCCGTAGGGCTGTTTCCCCTGATAGCCGCTGGGCTGGAGAAAGATGCTGACGCCGTGGCCGGGAGTCCAGCGGCGAATGCTGTTGCTCGGGATCTCTGCAAAGAAGAGGCTGCCCTGTGCCCAGACCGGACCCTCGACCCACTTGAATCCGTCGGCGACCGTCTCGAGTTTGGCATTTGCGGGAATAATTAGTGCTACGGAGGGGTCCATGCGATCGACGCGCAATGGCACGGATTGGAGCACTCCGGCAGCCGCGGCAGACGGCGCTCCCGCGGCCACATCGATGACGACGAGTACCGACGCGGCCACAATCAGAACTCCCGTTGCGGACAGCAGGCGAAGCAGCTTTTTCCCCTTCATTCAACCTTCCTTTAGGCGCCGAGCGAATCTACCCGGAGAACCCGGGCGATCCGCGCACGGGTTTAGCATCGCCATGAATTTGGCGGCCGGGAGATTTCGCGCCGGTTACCGAGCGCAGTTCATGTTCCCACCCATTTTTCGCGTGGGAGAGAAAACGGTCAACTGCGGCCCGCAATATATTTGCCATGGGGCTGCATGTTCGATTGCGGCAGGGAAGACGAACAGTCGTCCACGGGTGGGAATGTCGGTTCGTCCGTGTCTAGGGAATCGGGATCAGGGGCGCCTCGGATGATCGACCGGTGGTACCGGGGAAAAGCCGAGGCGCGCTCATTCCCTGAAGGAACGGGCGTTCTGCGGGAACAACAAATTCAACGTCCGATCAAATGTCCAGGTTCTTGACGTCCAGCGCGTTATCTTCGATGAATTTACGCCGGGCGTCGACATCCTCTCCCATCAGCGTGGTGAAGATCGTTTCGGTTTCGGCAATGTCTTCCAGCTTGACGGAGAGCAGGGT
>DAHVZZ010000501.1:0-25127 GCA_027323785.1 Acidobacterium sp.
GAGCACAGATTCGCACACCAGTTGCTCATGTAGACCAGCGCGGCCTGGTGCTTGCGGTCAAAATACACCTCGCTGAAGAAGGTGATCCCCGGTATTCCGGCAGGCTTGTCAGCACGCACTTCGCTGACCTGGCTCGGAGACAGCAGCTCAAATGGATGGCTGAGCCGGAAATCTCTCCGAACGAGCCGAATGCGGACATGCTGATTGACTTCGTAGTCGGCGACCGCCTCTTTGAATCCGCGGGGATCGTCCGGAGGCGGTTTGAGCTGCCCTTCGGGCGGAATCGCCGGATCGCGGTCGGCGACGCTGACCGTGATCTCGCCAATCGCCCATTTGCCGTTCGGCTCGTGAGCCAGGCTGGTAATTAATTCCCCGGGCATCAGCAGAGAATAGATGGCGTAGGAATCGGCGACGCGATCCGGCGGCATCGGAATGGCTCCATCCGGATTTTTGGAGTGAGCTGCGGAATGCGGTTCAGCACGAGCCTGTGCGCGGGCGACCGCGACTGGCGAACCCAGCAGAACAAGAACGGCCAGTGCAGCAACGTGTTTCGACTGGCGGCGCATGCATGAAGAGACGCGACGCCGCAGGCTGGCGCTCGGTCCCGGAACATCTGTCAGCGGGCTGTAGGCAGCTTCCATGCGGGCGTCGGACGCTCCGATTCCGGCACATCGTTTCCTTTGACGCGATCATAGAGGTAGGCATCGCTCACCGTTCCCAGCGCCTCGTTGTAGAGGGTGACGGAACCGGCGATCTCCTTGATCTCCTCCACAAACCGGTGGAGGGTCTTCAGCTGTTCGGCTGTGGCAGGGAATTCGGATTTGCTGGTGTGGAAGAACTTCTGAAATCCACGATCCACCAGGTGGGCAATTTCACCGCCGATCACCGGGCCAGGGCGCACAGCCATCCTCAGGCCCGCCTCATTCTGAGCGCGTTCGAGCACGATGGAGCAGCCGTATTTGGAGATGCGCGTCTGTCCCGCGGCTCCCGCGACGTCCTGAACTTCAAACTGAAGGCTGCGAAGCTGGCTGATGACTTCGTTGTAGGTACGCTGACGCGGCTTCTTGAGCATGGCAGATCTTTCCTCGGTCTGGAGACAAGCGCTACACTGATTCGTGGATTGCGCCACTGCTTTCAGGTTCGCACAACCGGCCATTGGCTGCAATTTCCCCGCGCTGAATGCCCATACCTCCTTCGACCTCGACAAAGGATGAGTTGCCTGGCGCTGCGGGCACGGAAGGCGTGCAATGCTGCGCCTGAGCCAGCAGGTCTTCGATGCTCTTCGGCAGCACGGGGAGGGAACCTACCCTTTGGAGTGCTGCGGAGTACTCCTGGGGCATTTTCTGGCCGAGAGCCGGCCAGTCAACGAGGTAGAAGAGGCGGTTCGTGCCCGGAACGCGCGGGCGGATTCGGCGCACAACCGCTACCAGATCGATCCGCGGGAGTTGGTCCGGATTCAGCGGCAGGGGCGAGAGCGGGGCCTGGACATTGTCGGCTTTTATCACTCGCATCCGGATCATCCCGCCCAGTGGTCGAAGACGGATTTTGCTGAGGCGCACTGGGTCGGCTGCAGCTATGTCATCACCGCGGTCGAAAAGGGTGCTGCACGGCAAACGAACTCCTTTCGGCTGGCCGGTTCCGGCGAGCACGACAAACGCTTCGAGCATGAGGCGATCGAGGTGACAGGCCAGATGGATCCGGGTCTCGAACCGGCCGATTTGCGGTGATGGGGCCGCGATGTACCCCGGCTTTGACTCAATCCTGTCCGTCGACAGGAGGATTCATGCTGAATCGAGCACGGCTCGCTTCAGACCGTGACGGTCTCCTGGTATTCACCGAAGACCTCGCGGAGAGCTGAGGCTATCTCGCCCAGTGTGGCGAGGCTTTCGACGGCTTCCAGAATCGCCGGCATCACGTTGGCTCCGCTGCGGGCGTGATCTCGCACGCGGTCCAGGGACGAGCGCGAGCGGGCGGGATCGCGGCGGAGGCGGAGCGCACGCACACGTTCCACCTGTTTCCTTTCAAGGCTTTCGTCCAGGCGCTGCGTTGGAATCGGCAGTTCTTCGGCGGCGGTGAATCTGTTCACTCCCACGACGATTGACTGTTCGGAGTCGATGGCCTGCTGGGTTCGATAGGCGGCGTTCTGGATTTCGCGCTGCACCCATCCCTTTTCGACGGCCGGGAGCATTCCGCCGAGGGCGTCGATGCGATCGAACCAGGTGGCGACCTCCTGCTCGATGGCGGCAGTGAGCGATTCGATGCAGTACGAACCAGCGACCGGATCGATTGTATTGGCAACACCGGATTCGCAGGCGATGATCTGCTGTGTGCGCAGCGCGATGCGGGCAGCTTCCTCAGTGGGCAGCGCAAGGGCTTCGTCGTAGCCGTTGGTGTGGAGCGATTGCGTGCCACCAAGGACGGCGGCGAGAGCCTGAATGGCGGTGCGGACGATGTTGTTCTCCGGCTGCTGCGCGGTGAGCGTGGACCCGGCGGTTTGGGTGTGAAAGCGGAGCATCCACGAACGCGGGTTCTTTGCGGCAAAGCGATCGCGCATGATCGTAGCCCAGATGCGCCGTGCGGCCCGGAACTTGGCAATCTCCTCCAGAAAATTATTGTGCGCGTTGAAGAAGAAGGAGAGCCGCGGCGCGAAGCTGTCCACATCGAGACCGCACTGGATGGCGGCCTGGACGTAGGCCATACCGTTGGCCAGGGTGAAGGCGATCTCCTGGGCCGCCGTACAGCCGGCTTCGCGCATGTGATATCCGGAGATGGAGATGGTGTTCCACTCGGGAAGATTCTCGCCCGCCCAGGCGAAGATATCGGTGACGATGCGCATGGCATGGCGGACCGGAAAGATCCAGGTGCCGCGGGCGATGTATTCCTTCAGAATGTCGTTCTGGACCGTGCCGGAGAGGCGGCGCAGATCGGCACCGGTGCGGCGAGCCACGGCAACGTACAGCGCGAGCAGGATGGCGGCCGTGGCGTTGATGGTCATGGAGGTGGAGATGCGGTCGAGGGGAATGCCCGCGAAGAGCCGCTCCATATCCTCGACGGAGTCAATAGCGACGCCGACACGGCCGACTTCGCCGAGAGCCATGGGGGAGTCGGAATCGTAGCCGATCTGCGTGGGCAGATCGAAGGCGACGGAGAGGCCGGCTGTTCCCTGACTGAGCAGGAACCGGTAGCGGCGATTGCTTTCTTCGGCATCGCCCATTCCGGCGTACTGGCGCATGGTCCAGAGGCGGCCGCGGTACATGGTGGGCTGGATTCCGCGAGTGAAGGGGAACTCGCCGGGGAAGCCGAGGTCGTTCTGAGAGAGGGGCGGATTGGGGCTGGAGGCATCCGGCATATGAACCGGCCATTGTAGTTCAGCGCGAGGTCTGTTGCTGCTTTCGGTGAGCGCGCCAGAACGAACTGAAGGTGAACCAGGAGAAGAGCAGGCCCAGGATTCCGTAGACGATCCAGTGGCGGTCATGCAGGCCAGCGGAACGGAAGGCCTGCCAGGAATGGCTGAGGAAGAAGAGCGCGAAGATGGCAAAGAGAATGCCGACGATCTGGTTCCAGAGGATCCCGGACGCGTGGGCGAAGGGGCGGAGGAAGGCTGCGCCGGCCTGACGGGTTCCGCGGCCAAGGCGGCGAGTCGCATCCGTATAACGGGCGCTGACTGCCGCGGGCGATGAAACGGATGAGTGCCGGGAGGCCGCGGAGGCTGACTGAGCAGCCCGGTCGCGCAGCGTCCGCGTTGCGACGCGCGTACCGATTCCGAGAACCCGGCCGAGACGATTCGGCTGCATAGAAAAAGTCTAGCAGCGGGTTGGATAGAGATGCCGGTTCCGGATTGCCCGTCAGCGACATCTGAAGATAAGGTAGGGTAAGCGATGGATTTGCGGCAGGGGCCGCAAGGCCGGAAAATCGAGGTGTCCCATTGAACCAAAAACTCCGGAAACTGGTGCATCAGCTGGGGGAGGCGATTCACGAGAGCGTCTCCGAGTCCACACAGATTGCCGGCGTGGTTGCGGACATCCGCAGGCAGGGTTTCGAGGTGCTGCTGATGCTGGAAGCGACGATCGGCCTGAACGAGGTGGAGGAGCAGCCGGCGGGTGCGATGGAAACCGCGGGCGAGGACGTGACCATCGAGGCCGGCGAGGGAGCATTCACGGCGCAGGATCTGCATTTCCTGCGGTCGCTGCGCATCTCAGTGGCGGGAGAAGGCGAAGACGGGGACGATATTTCCGGAGATAAACCGGAAGAATCCGGCGACGCCTGACACGGGAACGCGCAATCCATCTGGTTGTGATATATCTGGCCTTCGTCCTGACGACTGGCGAAACAGGCAAAGTTGCCGGGCAGATACCGCAAGGGGACGGTCATGCCGATGAAAGATACTCTGGGCGTACTTTTGGCAGGCGGCGCGGGTGAGCGGCTGTTTCCGCTGACGCGGGACCGGGCCAAGCCGGCAGTACCATTTGGCGGGCAGTATCGCATTATCGATATCACGCTTTCCAACTGCATCAACTCCGATCTGAGACGGGTCTACATCCTGACCCAGTACAACGCGCTTTCGCTCAACCGTCACATCCGCGAGGGATGGACCAGCGTGGTGGCGCAGGAACTGGGCGAGTTCATCGAGATTCTGCCTCCGATGCAGAGGGTGAGCTCGAACTGGTACATGGGAACGGCGGACGCTGTGTACCAGAACATCTATTCGATCGGGTCGGAACAGCCGAAGCATGTGCTGATCCTGTCCGGCGACCACATCTACAAAATGCACTACGGCAAGATGCTGCGGCAGCATCTGGATTCGGGCGCCGATGTTACGCTGGCGACGCTGCCCATCCATCCGGAGGAGGTATCGCGGTTCGGCGTAGTGGAAGTGGCGCGGAACGGCGAAGTGACCGGATTTCTGGAGAAGCCGAAGCAGACGCATCTGCGTTCGCCATTCAATCCGGAGATAGTGGATGCCTCGATGGGCATTTATCTGTTCAATACGGATGTGCTGCTTCCGGCGCTGATTAAAGACGCGGAAGATCCGGACTCCAAGCACGACTTCGGGCACAACATTTTGCCGAGCATTCTCGGCAAATACAAGATGTACGCCTACAACTTTGTGGACGAGAACCGGAAGGAAGCCCTGTACTGGCGCGATGTGGGAACGCTGGAGGCGTACTACGACGCGAACATGGACGTGGCCTCGATTTCTCCGGTTTTCAACCTGTATGACATCGGCTGGCCGATCCGGACGCGGGTGCGGCAGTACCCTCCGGCAAAGTTCGTCTTCGGCGAGCCGGGAAGAACGGGTATGGCGATCAACTCGCTGGTTTCGGGGGGCAGCATTGTTTCCGGAGCCGTGGTGCGGAACAGCGTGCTCTCGCAGGACGTGCGCGTGAACTCGTACTCGGAGGTCGATTCGAGCATTATCTTCACGCATGTGAACATTGGCCGGCATTGCCGAATCCGGCGAGCGATCATCGATCGCGATGTCCACCTGCCCGAGGGAACCGTGATCGGGTACGACCAGGCGGAGGACCGAAAGAATTACTTTGTGACGCCGAGCGGGCTGACGGTGGTCACTCGGGACTACTCGCTGTATGAGAATCCGGTGGCTCCGGACTTCCTGCAGGAACGGCGCGACTGACGGGTCGGGGCCTGGCTGGGGCCCCCCTGGATCAACTTTTTTCTATCCATATGATTCCACGGGAGTTGCTTTTTTCGTCCAGAGGCTTTGGGCTGCAGGTGCCTGAAAACAGGGCAGATGGCCAAGGGCTCTGCAGGAGCAGGCAGCGGGCAGGAGGTAGCAGGCAGCGATCTCCTGGGTGAGGGGGGCGGCGAGCCGGAGCCCCTTCTGTTTCGCCAGCTTTGTGGGGGTACCCCCCACCCTTTTGCCCGTTTTCAGGTAAGCATATGATTCTATTGATGTTCCCGGTTTCGTCGATTTCGTAAGCATTTGATTCTACGGCGGTTAGCGGGTGTCCTTTGTTTTGTTATGCATACGCTATGTATAAGATTCGGCGTCAATTGGCGACAAGATGCTGATTCCAGGTCACTTCTTTGAGGACCTGAGGGATTTTGGGCTGGAGTGCCTGGCCATGCCCAAAATACAAACGAGCCGCAGATGGCGGCCCTTCCGGAAAATTCAGCCTATATCCAGATTACCAGGTTCGAAGGTGAATCGTGCCAGGGTTTTCGCGGTGTAAGGCTCATGGAATCAGTGGGAACACTTTCGTAAGGGCTTGACAATGCGCGGAGGCGCGGGCAGCCGCTGACGCCTCCCCCGTTCTGTGGCAGAGACGAGCCGTTTGCGGGGGCGACGCGGTGACCTGCTACGCGGTGTTGTCAGCGCGCCAGGGGAGACATGCGCTGTCTGGCGAGGCGCTGTGCAGCAAGGCGTTGTCGTCGAGGGGAGAGGATCTGCAGGGTGATTCTGGTTCCGGGGATGACGCAGAACATGGAGCCCATGACCCACATGAGGGCTCCAGCGGCAATCTGGTCGTTCAGGGCGCTGATACCGAAGAGGCGCGGGCCCACAGCGTAGCTGGGATAGAGGACTTTGTTGGAGAAGCAGAGGAAGGAGGAGAGGGCAGTGTTCACCATATCCGCTCCCATCAGGTAAGGGACGATGGCCCAGCGGGAACCGCGAAAGCGGTAGGGCCAGGGAGCGATGACGGGCCACCAGAAGATGAGGCCGCCGAAAAAGAAGCAGGCGTGTTCGCAGTTGTGCCAGTTTTCCGACCGGAGGGTGAGCTCATAGGCGGCGGGAACATGCCAGGCGAGGTAGGAGACGTTGAGGATGAGCCAGGCCACTCGCTTGCGGCTGAGGAATTTTCCGAGGCCATGGACGATGCCGGTGGAAAAGAGCGGGCGCAGCGGATACCGAAGAACCCAGCGCGGCAGGCCGCGGAGCATGGGGACGACCGGCGCTCCGAGGATGATGAGCGGCGGCGCCAGGAACATGAAGCAGAAGTGCTGCATCATGTGAATGAACAGGAGCTTGTCATCGAAGGTGTCGAGGGGCGAGGCAACCGCCACAAAGACGACAGCCAGGCCGCTGAGGAAGGAGCCGAGCCGCCAAGCCGGGAACAGCTCCGGCCGGGTGCGGCGAATGCGCACCCAGCCGGCTGTGTAGATCAGCGCCGTGACGATCAGGGCTGAGGTGACGGCCCAGGGGATATCCCACGTCGTGATCAGTTGGTCTACAGTCATTTACTACTCACTGCGGTTATTGCATAGACGGATCAGTCGCTGCTTCCGCTAGCCGGAGGCGGCGCATGAGAGTTAAGAACGCTTTGCCGCGCGGGATCGAAGGCCGGAGGCTCGTTGGCGGGGTGGAGCGTTTCGAGGAAGGCTACCAGGGACTCGACTTCCGCCGGCGAGAGGTTCTTGCCGAAGGCGGGCATATTGCCGCCGCCGGTGAGCACCTTGAAGCGGAGCTGGTCCGGCGTCATGCGGGTGGCGATGTTGTCGAGGGCGGGACCGCGCTGGCCGCCTCGTCCGCCAAGCTCATGGCAATTGCGGCACTGCTTGTCCTGGAAGACCACGGCACCCTGACGGACGAGAGGAGTGGCATTCTCCAGATAGCGGGCCGGGATTGGATCGGCGCTCCAGGCGTTCATGTGGGGGCTCCAGGGAGTGAAGGAGCCGAGATGCGTGAGCGTGCCCCAGATGACCGCAATGGTGGTCATGGTGAGGACCGCGACCGGACGGCGGTGCCAGCTCTTTTCACCCTCGGAAGCGACAAAGGGCAGGATGAGCAGGCCGCCAATGAGAAGCGGCGGAAGAGCGAGCAGGACCGGAGTTTCCAGCGAGGGCGGCAGGTAGGCCAGCATCGCGAAGATCCACAGGAAGGGGAAATCCGGCTTGGGCGCGGTTTGGATGATGGACGGATTGGGCTGACCGCCGGGGCCGTAGGGGCCAAAGACCCAGGCGCAGATCATGACCGCGAGAATGACCCCTCCGGAGAAGACCAGGTCCTTCCAGAAGGCTCCGGGAACAAAGGGGATGCCGTCTTCGTGGGAGAGCTTGTGGTACTCCTTGTCGTAGGTCTCACGGCGGACAACGCGGCCGGGCGTGGGCCGCTCGTTGATGCCCAGCTTGAGGACCATCCAGACGTGCACACCGGCGAAGGTGAGGAGCAGGCCGGGAATGACGAAGACGTGGAGGGTGAAGAATCGGGAAAGGGTGGCGCCGGCGATGACCGGCCCTCCTAACAGGAAGTGGACTAATCCTCCGCCTATGAGCGGGACGCGGCTCATGATGAAGGCGCCGATGCCGAGGCCCCAGTAGGCATCCTGATCGAAGCGGAGAACCTGGCCGGTGAAAGACATGCCGAGGGTCATGAGGAGCAGGAAGACGCCGACGACCCAGGTGAGCTCGCGGGGATACTTGTAGGCTCCGAAGAGAAAGACCTGCGACATGTGGATGAAGACGATGGCGACCATGAAGTTCGAGCCCCATCCATGCACAGCGCGGAGGTACCAGCCGAGAGGAATCTGATGATTGAGGACGTTGAGGCTGTTCCATGCCTCAGACGCCGAGGGGATGTAGACGAGCGCAAGCAGGATGCCGGTGACCACCTGCAGCATCAGCAGGGTGAAGGCGGCGCTGCCGAAGACATACCACCAGCTGGCGGTATTGCGCGGGACCTTGTGAAGAGCGGCTTCCTTGACCGGTCCTTCGATCTGGAGGCGGCGCTCGAGCCAGTTATAGGCGTACTTCCCGGCTTCCTTTATCCGCGGCATGAGCAATCCCCGTTTTTGGAAGGTGCGGCAATGTTGACCAGCTTCGCGGTATTGGACAGAGTGGGCATCTGGCCGGCGTTGATCTGGAGGGCACCGTTCACGATTTTATGGTCGTAGTGGAAGAGGCCGCGCTCGGGCGGCCCGGAGGCGCGGTCGCCGTTGGCGTAGTAGACGCCGCCGTGGCAGGGACACATGAAGAGCTGCGACTGGGGGAACCAGCGAACCGGGCATCCCAGGTGGGCGCAGTTGACGGCGAAGACCTGGAAGTTCTGCGTGCCGACGCGGCGGACGTAGCAGGGAATGTCTTCGGTCTGGCCGTCCCAGGGGCGCGTGTAGGGCTGCCGGAAGGTGGCCAGACGGGTCTGGCCAACGGGGAACTGGTCGATGCTGCCGAGGGACACCCAGGACTTGTAGTAGGAATCGCGGTGGACGGGCCACAGCAGATAACGGACGATGGGAATGGCGAGGGCTGCGCCGATAACGGCGTTGAGGGCAATACCCGCCTTCATCAGCATCCAGCGGCGGGAGACGACCAGGGGTCCTTCGCGGTCGCTGGCCTGCTCACTGGCGGGGCCGATTTTGGGGCCAGTGCTGGGTGGATTTGGGCTGTGGCTCTCGCTCACTTCGTATCTCCTGGGAGGATGGATGTTGGTGCGGCAGAGACCGCATCCGGATTACGCAGGGAATGCAGATAGGCAACGATGTCGTCGACGTTCTGCGGCGTCAGCGGCTGGCCATTATCGTGCCGCCAGTCCGGCTGACCGATGTCGGGACGTCCGGCGATGATGATGCTGCGGAGAGCCTGGTCACTGACCAGCGCGAGGTAAACGGGGCTGGTGACCTGCTGCCGGTCCGGCCCGGTATGGCAGGAGAGGCAGCGGTCGTGGTAGAGCTGCTGGCCAGCCTTCGGATCTCCGGGCTTATCGGCGGCGAATGGCGGCGGCGTGGCTCCGTTGAAGGCATTGGGGCGGTACCAGCGCTTACGCATGCCCGCCACCAGGACATCGACCTGCTTGTCGGTGAGCATGCCACCGGCGGACTGGGCCCACGGCGGCATTTCGGTGCCATGCATGCCGTTGGCGATGATGTCGTGCATCTGAGCGTCGCTGATGAGGCCCTGGAACTTGGGATTAGCCAGATCCATGGCGGGTCCGCCCTGCCCCGTGGGACCGTGACAGGCGGCGCAGTTGGTGCCGTAGAGCACTTTGAAGCTGGCGATCTGACTCGGCGGAAGGGGCGCCGCAGGCGGATAGCCGGGGGCGTGCGAGCAGCCGGTGATGGCGATGGCAAAGAGGGCGGCGGCAGCGGCCGCGTAAAGCCGCATTAGTGACTCTCCTTTGGGTCATCGATGGCAGAGGGGCGCGGTCCGGCTTCGGGATTCGCTTCCATGAGGCCTGGAGCTTCAATGCCCATGCGGACGAACAAGGGGAGATGGCGGGAGGTGCGATGGCGGGAATCGCGCGATACGATCCAGCCGGCCACGAGCCCGAAGGCAAACTGGGAAGCGGCAAACCATCCCCAGGAAATGCGGGCGGCCAGCACGGGATTCATGACTCCCATGGCGGAATGCAGCAATCCAGTCCAGATGAGGGGAGCGATGATGCCGCCGAGAATGATCGGATGACGCGGGAGCATGGGGAGCATGGCTCCATAGAGGAGGCCGACGAGCACGCAGGTGGTGGCGTGGATGCAAAGCGCGATGAGCAGCCAACTCCAGTGGAAGGCGGCGATCTGGGCGGTGGTGGGATTATGCGAGAAAGCTACCCCGGCACCGCCCAGAAGATTGATGGGATACCAGATGCTGCCATGGGCGAGCAGCCCGTAGACGACGGCGGGGATGACCATGGCGATACCGCCGGCGATGCCGCCCTTGAGTCCGCTGACAACCGGATAGGTTTCGACAGGCAGGTGCTGGCGATGCTCGGGACCGAGCTCGAGCTTCTCGACTGTGGGGCGGGTTGTGGCGATGACGATGTTCTGGGTAACCACGGGCACGTCTTCGTGGGCCTCATGCGGCAGGACGTCGCGGAACCAGCCGACGCAGCCAAAGAGCATGATGACCGCGCCGAAAGCGCTGATCCAGAGATTCGTCACCAGGCCGGCGGCGGCAAGCGTGCAACCGAAGGCAAGGACAATGGGCCAGTGCGTGGAGGCGGGCAGATGGATTCTGTCGCCGTGCGCCGGGCCCGATTCGTGCTGTGTCGTATCCGACATTCCCAATATCCCTGTTTATCTTCCAATGATGTAGACGACAGTGAAAACGACGACCCAGACGGCGTCGACAAAGTGCCAGTACATCGCCCAGACCTGAATTCGCTCGTAGTGCTTTTCGTTCACATGGCCGGTGAGCGTGAAGATCAGGATGACGCCAAGACCGATGAGGCCGATGACGACGTGGGTGGCGTGCAGCCCCACCAGCGAATAGAAGGTAGTACCGAAGAGGTTGGTGCGGATGGTGAGGCCATCAACATAGATGAGCTTCTTCCATTCGATCCCGGTGCCGACCAGGAAGATGGCGCCGAGCGCCATCGTGAGACCCCAGAGCGCGGCAAAGGCCTTGATTCGGCCGCGCTCCAGCTGCCGCTCTGAAAGCCAGATGGTGACGCTGCTGGAGAGCAGGCAGACAGTGTTGAAAATCGGCACTTCAAGAACCTGCTGCGGGGTGGGTCCGGTCAGGCTCTTCCCGATATAGAAGATGTAGGCGACGACGAAAATGGTAAAGATGGCCGATTCGCCCGTAAGGAGCGAGAGCATCGCGACCCGACCCCGCGAAGGGAGGACCCATTCCGTCTGCGGCTCTGATACAGGAATAGCGCTCATGACTCGTACTTCCAGTCCGGATCGTCCGGATGTTTCAAATCCCAGAGGGGACGGCGGCTATAGACCACCGGTTCGGTCGCAAAGTTGT
The DNA here is from genome assembly GCA_027323785.1 of Acidobacterium sp. GTDB lineage: Bacteria > Acidobacteriota > Terriglobia > Terriglobales > Acidobacteriaceae > Palsa-343. Next base: position 11,644 of record DAHVZZ010000501.1, read on the forward strand.
AGTCGGGCGGCGGGGAGGAGGTGGCCCATTCGAGGGTCCAGGCATCCCAGGGATCGTTGCCGGCGACTTCGCCGTGGCGGAGCGAACGGATGATGTTCCAGATGAAGATGATGACGGCGATGCCCTGAATGAAGGCGCCGACGGTAATGATGAGGTTCAGAGTGCCCCATCCGCGATCGGCCTGATAGGTGTAGATCGAGCGCGGCATGCCGAGAACACCAACGATGTGCATGGTGTCGAAGGTGAGGTGGAAGCCCAGCAGGAAGAGCCAGAAGTGCCACTTGCCGAGCGTTTCGCTGAGCATGCGACCGGTGACCTTGGGAAACCAGTAGTAAAACGCGGCGAAGATGTTGAAGATAATTGCGCCGACCAGAACGTAGTGGAAGTGGGCGATAACAAAGTAGGAGTTATGGAGCTGCCAGTCCCATGGAGCGACGGCCAGCATGATGCCGGTGAGACCGGCGATGAGGAACTGGAAGAGGAAGGCAATGCAGAAGAGCATCGCCACTTTGTACTGGATCTTCCCGCCCCACAGAGTGGCCAGCCAGTTGAAGATCTTGATGCCGGTGGGGATACCGACCAGCATGGTGGAAAGGACAAAGAAGGCGTCGCTGACCGAGGTCATGCCGACGGTGAACATATGGTGGGCCCAAACGCCGAGGCTGACAAAGGCGATGCCGACCGTGGCGGCGACCATGGCCGGATATCCGAAGATCGCCTTCCGCGAGAAGACGGGAATAATCTCGCTGGCGATACCGAAGACCGGCAGCACGAGGACATAGACCTCGGGATGGCCGAAGATCCAGAAGAAGTGAATCCAGATGAGGGCGGAGCCGCCGGCCTGGGCATCGAAGAAGTGCGAGCCGAGGTTGCGGTCCAACAACAGCATCACCTGAGCGGCGGTGAGGGGCGTGATGGTGATCAGGGTGAGGCCGCTGACCACCAGCATGAGCCACACGAAAAGCGGCATGCGCATCAGCGTCATTCCGCGGCAGCGCATGCTGATGGTGGTGGCGACGATGTTGATGGCGGTCCCCAGAGTGCCGAAGCCGCTGACGATCAGCGCCAGCGCCCAGTAATCCATGGTGGTGCCGATGGAATAGGGGCGAGTGCTGAGCGGCGCATACGCCCACCAGCCGACGTCCGGGGCGTTACCCATGCCGTACAGGCCGAATCCGCCGAGGTAGCTGTAGTAGAGCAGGATGCCGCCGAAGGCCGTCAGCCAGAAGCTGAAGGCGTTGAGCCGGGGGAATGCCATATCGCGCGCGCCGATCATGAGGGGCACGAGGTAGTTGGCGATTCCGAAAAGGATGGGCATGCCCACGAGGAAGACCATCGTGGTGCCATGCATGGTGAAGAGGCTGTTGTAGATTCCCGGAGAGACGACATTGCCATTCGGCTGCGCGAGCTGCAGCCGCATCGTGAGCGCTTCAGTGCCGGCAACGGCCATGAAAAACAGCGCATAGACGATGTACAGGATGCCCAGCCGCTTGTGGTCGACCGTCACCACCCAGCCGTGCAGCCACTCCAGCGACGTGCCGAGCCTGCGCCGTGGCGGCGTGATGTCGATAGCTCCCGGTGCCGGTAAGGTATGGTCCGCCATTCTTCGTCCTGATGAAATTAGTGAAGGGTGGAAAGATATGCCACGAGCTCGTGAATCTGTTTATCGCTGAGCTGCATGGCCGGCATGAGGCATCCCGGCTTCAGTGAGTCGGGGTCTTTGATCCACTTGAATAGATTTTGCGGGGTGTTTTTAACCGCGCCGGAAGCGATGGTGTCGCGACTGGCCAGGTGGGTGAGGTCCGGCCCAAAGGTTCCGTCGGCCGAGGTTCCGCGGATGGTGTGGCAGTTGGTGCAGGCGTTGGTCTGGAAGATCTGGCGCCCAGTCGCAACGGCAGGATCTTCCACGGCGGGCTGCTGCTGGTTTTTTACCCAGGCGGCAAACTGAGCCGGCGTCTGCACGTAGACACGGAGGAGCATTTTCGCGTGTTCGGTGCCGCAGAACTGAGCGCACTGACCGAGATAGAGGCCGGTATGCGTCGGCTCAATCCAGGTTTCATTGGGGTGGTTGGGAATCAGATCCGTCTTGCCGGCGAGCTCCGGCACCCAGAAGCTGTGATCGACATCAGCCGAAAGGAGGTGCAGGTAGACCGGCAGCGGATGTCCCGCCGTACTGACGGGCACATGCAGCTCGTTCGCGGTAACGATGCCCAGGCTTGGATAGCGGAACTCCCACCAGAACTGATGTGCGATGACGGTAACGTTCAGGGCGTCCTTGGGCCTGGGCGCGTTCTGAATGGCGAAGATGATGCGGGCCGTGGTAAGGAAGAGGACCACGACGATCAGGATGGGGATGACCGTCCATGCCAGTTCGATCTGGGTGCTGCCATAAATCTGCGCGGGCTCGCTGTTGCCGTCGGTGCTGCGGGCGCGGTAGCGGATGACCGCATAGGCCATGAAGCCGCCGACCACGACGAAGATGCCGCCGGTGATGGCAAGGGTAAACAGCGAGAGGCCGAAGATGCTGTTCGCGGGAGTGGAGGCGGGGGCGAAAATGTTCGTTGAGGTTTGCGTACCCTCAGCCCAGGCCGACTGCGCTCCCAGGGCGGCCAACAGCAGGGCCGGAAGGCTGATGAGCCGCAGTGCGCGCGCGCCGTGCTCTCGAATGATAGGTTTCATTGCTTTCGAGTTAAAAAAATGCTGTGAGGCCGCTGCGGCCATTCCAGGTTAAGGAACACGAGGCGCAGGCGAAATCGGCCTGGGGACGCCCATTTGGTGAACAGACAACGCACAGAAAGGCAACGGTCGTTATGCCGCATTCCTGCGCAACCCGGGGCAACTTTTTGCTTCGAACCGAAAAATCATCTTAACAGGAAAAGTGGCCCAAACGGCGGCTTCGGTGTCGGCCGTCACATCACTTTCTGAGGAGCTGTGCTACGCGGATGTGGGGAAAAGGCGCGCGAAACGGCGGATGGCGTTCGCCAGGGCGGCGATTCTGGTTCCGTTGGCGTAGGCGTTGATGACGGCGCCGCGAAAGATGGGGGCAGCGAGGGCGCGAAATCCGAGATCCAGATTACCGTAAAACCAGCGCGCCCCGGAAGCGGAAAAGCCGAGATCCTGGCGAAGCTGCGCGGTCAGGCGGGGAAAGGCCAACTGGGCGGGTTCTCCCACGCTGAGGTCGCGCTGAATGGCAGCAGCCGCCGCCTGGCCGCTGACGATGGCTCCGTAGATCCCCTCGCCGGTGAGCGGATCGGCGAATCCGCCGGCGTCGCCAACCAGGAAGACGCGCCCGGATTCGGGAAGGGCGCGCTCGGCGCCGAAGCCCAGGTACTGGCCGGTGAGATGGTCGACCTGAGCGCCGGGGAAACGCGCCTGAATCCAGGCGAAGAGGCTTTCGCGGTTCAGCTTTTGCTCCGGCGCTTCGCTATAGAGGCCGCAGTTGAGGTGGTCGCCTTTGGGAAAGACCCATCCATAGCCCTGGCGGACCGGAGCGAAGTCGAAGACGAGGTCCGAGGACTGGCCGCCGGGAAGGCGCACGTCGGCTTCGATTGCGAATCCACGGCGGAACCAGGGCGGGCGATCGCCGCAGAGGAGCTGCCGGATGCGGCTGTGCACGCCATCGGCGGCGACGAGGAAGCTGGCGCCGAAGGTGCCGGCGGCAGTTCGCAGGGTGACGGAGCCGGAGGCGGATTCGAGGGCTTCGATGGGTCCGATGCGCTGGAAGCGCGCGCCGGCGGCGATCGTCTGGCGGAGGCAGAATTCGTCCAGCTCGCTGCGGACGGTCATGGCACAGACCTGAGAACGGCTGCTGAGGGTGGCAGCTTCTCCGCGGCGTTTTTCGACAACGATGGCGGAGATGGTTTGGCGGGTGACGGGGGCAACGGAATAGCGGAGGGCGAGGAGGGATTTGCGGGTGAGGCCGCCGGCACAAGCTTTGTGGCGGGGGAATTCGGCGCGATCGAGGAGCAGAACGGATTTGCCGGCGGAGGCAAGATCCCACGCGGCGGCGCAGCCCGCCGGACCGGCGCCAACGACGATCACGTCCACCTTTTCTGCCTGGCCCATGTGACCCACCACTGGCAATAGTATGGCCGCAGTGGAGGCGAAAAGGGTGCGGAATGGGAAAAATCCGGACCCAAAAGAGCGGAATTCAGGCGGCGGTGGGAGGAATGCAGGATCCGCCGGGTTCGCAGCGGGAATGGGCGGCGGCTTTGCGGATGGTCAGCTCCACGTGAACCGGGTCGGCGGCGGTGGATTCCAGGGTCTCGCGGGTGCACTGGCAGAGGGTGGCCAGGCTGAGGTGCGACTGGGCGGTTAGCTCCAGTCCGGAGGCGATGAGGACGCTGTACATCTCGACGCAGGTGGCGCGGAGGAATTCAAATTCGAGGGCGGCGGAGTCGCCGGCCTCGAAGCGCCGCGAAAGAACGGCGCCGCCGCAAGCCATGACGGCGCCGGAGAGAAAACGGATGGTGCGGGGAGCATCGTCGGAGCAGAGAGCCTGCAGGCTGAGGTTCCAGCCCTGTTCCAGTTCGCCGTGATGAGACAACTGCAGCACACTGACTGCATCGGAAGAGCACGGGCCGGGCATGAGGGGGAAATTGCGCGGGAAAAGGCTAAAGATTTTTGGCTGTGCTACTGTGGCGACATGCTGGTGGGGACGGGAATCGACCTGATCGAGGTGCCGCGCATCGCACGGTCGATGGAGCGCTATGGCGAGCGCTTTTTGCAGCGTATTTTCACAGAGGCGGAAATCGCATATTGCCTTGCCAGAGCGGGCGCGGCGGAGAGTTTTGCCGCGCGGTTCGCGGCAAAGGAAGCCGGAGCGAAGGCGCTGGGGACAGGCATCCAGCATGGGGTGACGTGGAAGGAGCTGGAAGTTCTGCGGCAGCCGGGGCAGCGGCCGACGCTGCATCTGTCAGGGCGGGCCAGTACCATTGCCGGACAGATGGGCGTGAACCGTGTATCGCTTTCGCTCACGCACACGGCAGCGCTGGCGATGGCGACGGTGCATCTGGAAAGCTGAACCAGGGCCTGTTCACACTACGGGAATGGCCGCGACGGGAGGCCATTTTTCACAGTTCGTCCTCGACAGTGGGAACGCCACAGCCTTCGGACTCCGCCTTGTTTGGCCGGATTTTCTCTCGCAACGCCACTCATACCCGTAGCGTGAACAGGCCCTAGCGCTGCACGAGTTCGGGCTGCGGGTGGGAAACACGCGGCGCGGGAGCCTCGCGGGCCAGCTCTTTGAATGCGGAATAGACGAAGGAGCCAAGCCACCAGCCGTCGATGAACTTGTAGGGCGTCTCGCCGGTGGTGTAGTGGCCGCAGGGAAGCACCTTCGAGACGAAGTCGATGCCTTCGGCGGCGAAGCTGCGCAGGACTTCCTCTGAAAATTCAGGCAGGAAGGTCAGGTCGTAGCGGGCGTGGATGACGAGGACCTTTTTGGGGTGCTCGGCGAAGCGGCGCATGTAATGCACCGGGCTGATTCCACCCCAAAGGCGGTAGAGCTGCTGCTGGGTCATGCCGGTCTGGGCAAAGGCGGCTCGGATGTGGCGGGTGCTCTGGCCGGTCCAGACGACGTCGCCGAAGGCCATGGAGGCATGATTGAAGGCGTTCACGCGCAGGCGCGGATCGTGGGCGCTGGCGATGAACGCGTAGGAGGAGCCGAGGCTGGTACCGAGGACGCCGAACTGCTCGTATCCCTGGGATTCGAGCCAGTCGAGACAGCAGCGGATGTCGATGACGGCCTGGCGGCTGGCGGCGATGGTACGGCCGATGCTGGAGCTGACGGCATAGTCGGAGCGCTCAAGCTCCGCGGGGCGGCGGATATCGTGGAAGGGCTTACTGAGGCGGAGAGCCGAGATTCCGAAGCGATTGAAGAGGGAGCAGAGGGCGTTGTGGCTGAAGGCGTCGGCGTTCCACTGGGGCATGACGATCATGGCCTGGCGGGGCTTGCCGGCCATCTTTTCTTCGGGCGCGGGATACCAGCGGGCGTTGACGAGGTCGTTTTCGGGATAGGGCGTGCGAACGGGCGAGGTGAAACGGAGGAAATGGGCCTTCGCCAACTTCCCTTCCTCGGCGCGGCGCTTCAGCTCGGCGTCGCGGCGGAGGGTTTCCGGGCGGACGTTGGTGGGGAAAAGCTGGGGAGCGCGCTCTTCGAGGCGGAAGTCGCGGGGTGTCCGGTAGCCGAAGAAGGTCTCGCTGTCGGCAATGATGGCCTCGCTGACCGCCTCCATGGCGCTTTCGGCAACAGCGGGGTCGAGCTGGGCGCGGTTCACGACAGAGCGGAGGCCGGAAGCGTCGATGAAGTCATCGAGCCAGTCGAAGCCCCATTCGAGGGGACGGACGACGCGGTTCTCATCGCGGGTGGTGAGGGCGGTTTCCCAGCGGTACATCCATTGGCGGTAGAGGTTGCGAATCATGCGTCGGCGTTTACTCCACAGGGATGCGGGGCACACGCGCGGAGATCGCGCAGAGCACCTCGTAAGGGATGGTTCCGGTGAGGGCGGCGATGTCGGCGGCGGTGATGCTGCCGCCTTCCTGCTCGCCGATGAGGACAACTTCATCCCCGGGAGCGGCCTGGGGAATGCCGGTGATGTCAAGCAAGGTCTGATCCATGGAGATGCGGCCGGCGACGGGAGCGCGCTGTCCGTGGACCAGGGCGGAGCCGCGACTGGAAAGCAGGCGACTGAAGCCATCGGCGTAACCCAGCGGGAGCAGAGCGAGGCGAGTGGGGCGCTGAGCGCGGAAGGTGGCGCTGTAGCCGGCGGTGGCTCCGGCGGGAATTTCGCGGATGCCAGTGATGCGGGTCTTCCAGGCGAGGACGGTCTGCAGGCCGGTGGTGGGCTGGGCTCCGGGTCCGTAGCCGTAGAGGCCGAGGCCGGCGCGGATCATTCTGGTGGCGCCGACGCGTCGCGCGAGGCTGGTGATGGCCGTGGTGCTGTGGTCGAGCAGATCGGCGGAGCTGCCGGCGCTGAGGATGGAGGGGCGCATTCCGCGGGCGACGAGCGCGTCGACGGCGAGGGTAAAGAGGCGCATCTGCTCGGCGGTGGGCTCGGGCTCATCGGGCGCATAGAAGTGGGTCATGACGGCCTCGATGCGGAGGGCGGGCGGAAGCTGGTCGAGCAGAGCGGTTAGGCCGGCGAGGTGGACTCCCTGGCGGGACATGCCGGTGTCGATTTCGAGATGGACCGGGAGCGAGCCGGGAGCCAGATTTCGTCGGCTGGCGGCGTGGGCGAGCATGGCCAGATGGTCCGGCTGCCATACGACGGGAGTGAGGTTGCTCTCGATGAGGGCGTCGGCTTCGCCGGGCCAGAGGCCGGACATGGCCAGGATGCGGGATTGGGGAGAGATGGCGCGGAGCTGCAGGCCTTCTTCGACTCCGGTGACGCCGAACCATCGTGCTCCCTGGGCGGCCAGGGCTTCGGCGCAGATTGCGAGGCTGTGGCCGTAACCGTTGGCCTTGATGACGGCGAACAGCTCCGTATCAGGACCCGCGGCGTCGCGCAATGTGCGGAAGTTGGCGGCGAGTCTGGTTCGGGAGATTTCTGCCCAGATGGGTCGTGTGCAGGTCATGGAGTGGGAGCCGATTGCCTCTGCAGTTTGAGATGTCGGAACGGGATGCCGGCTTGAAGCACCCTGCCCTGCACGGCAGGGAAGACGCTTTCCGGTGCACGATGGGCTGCGCGGGTCACCTTTATTTATAGAACAGCGCGATGGGCAGCGCTGCCCTGCTTACCTCCTGCGATGGCGGGACCTGCTTTTACGCGGCGGTGGAGCCGGATTGGGAATGGCGCTTCGCTGCGAACTGACGCAGCGCCAGCGGTCGCGCGTGAGAACGTAGACGTGGGTGAAGACGCCGTGCTGCACCCGCGTCCTGCCGTTGTTGTCCCACTTCATCATGTAGTCGCCGCGGACCAGCGCCGTGTCTCCGAAAATGCGCACCGAGAGAACCTTCTGCTCCATGCTGACGGGACGCCGGGCCTTCTGGAAGAGGTCGACGATCTGCTGGCTGCGGATGGTGGTTTGCCCATGGGGCGAAATGTTGACGAAGTCCGGAGCGAGCAGGTTTTGCAGGGTGAACTGGTCGGCGTTCACGACGGCGATGCTCCACTTGTCTTCATAGCCCTGGAACTTCTGCAGCGGGGTCAGCGGCTTCTGCGCGGGGGCAGCGGACTGCATCTGCGGGAGTTGGCCAACCGCCTGGGCGTGGAGGACAGCCGGACCGGACAACAGGAGTGCAAAAAGGGTGCAGTGAATCAGCTTGCGAAACATAGGAAATTCAAAGGTCGTGGCTTCTTCCATGATAGCTGCTGGCGGAGCGCGAAGCCAGGCCCCAAAGGCGCGGGGAGGCGGCAGGTCGGCTTTTGCACACACTTCAACAGCGGTCCACAGGATTTGGGGTCGATTCGGCCGCGCCGGGGCGAGGCTGCCGACCTAAACTAGAGCCTACCGATATGGCGACCTCTTCCGATATTGAATTCGAACGCGGACTGCCCGCTTCTCTCGACGCCGAGCGCACGATTCTGGGCGCGGTGCTGCTGGATAACAACGCCTACAGCGAGGCATCCAGCCTGATCCGCGCGGACGACTTTGCGCTGACGGCCCACCAGCGCGTCTTTGCCCGGATGGGCGAGCTGATCGACGCGGGACACGTGGTCGATATTGTGACGCTGAGCGAGGAGCTGGCGAAGCGAAAGGAGATTGAGTCAGTTGGCGGCGTGGCGTGGCTGGCTTCGCTGACGGAGGGTTTGCCGCGGCGGCTGGTGATCGAGGAGTACGTCCGGATCGTCAAGGACAAGTCGCTGCTGCGGCAACTGATCAATATCTGCTCGACGGCGATTACGCGGGCGGCGGACCAGAGCGAAGAGGCTCTGGACGTGCTGAACGCGGCGGAGACCTCGCTGCTGGAGGTCACGGAAAAGGGGATCAGCCGGGGCTTCTCCAGCGTGCATGAGATCGTGGCCGGATCGTTCAAGACGATCGACAACCTTTACAAGGAAGGCCGGGAGGTCACGGGGCTGGCGACGCACTTCGAGGAGCTGGACCGGATGACGAGCGGCCTGCAGAACTCGGAGCTGGTGATTATCGCGGCGCGTCCGTCGATGGGCAAGACGGCGTTTGCCATCAATATTGCGCAGAACGCGGCGATCCAGGGGCAGAAGGTGGTGGCGGTCTTCTCGCTGGAAATGTCGAAGGAGTCGCTGCTGCGACGCATGCTGGCATCGGAATCGCTGGTGGATTCGCAGAAGATCCAGAAGGGCTTTCTGGTGCGCGAGGACCGCGAGAAGCTGACCAATGGGCTGGAGCGGCTGGTGGAGGCGCAGATTTTCGTGGACGACACGCCGGGGATTTCGCTGGCGGAGATGCGGGCCAAGGCGCGACGGCTGCGGCAATCGGCGGGGAAACTGGACCTGATCGTCATCGACTACCTGCAGCTGATGACGGCGGGAACGATGGGACCGACGGCGAGGAAGTTCGAGAACCGGACGCAGGAGGTTTCGGCGATTTCGCGCGGGCTGAAGGCGCTGGCGAAGGAGATGAATATCCCGGTGATTGCGCTGTCGCAGCTTTCGCGTGCCTCGGAGCAGCGCGGCGGCGACAAAAAGCCGATGCTGTCGGACTTGAGAGAGTCGGGATCGATTGAGCAGGATGCGGACGTGGTGGCGTTTATCCACCGGGAGAGCTACTACAACCGGGACGATCCCGATCCGGAGAACGACAACAAGGCGGAGATCATTATTGCGAAGCAGCGCAACGGGCCGACGGGATCGGTGCAGCTGGCGTGGCTCTCCAGGTGCACGCGGTTCGATAATCTGGCGCCGGGGAGCGGTGGCGGGGATTACGAGTAAAGCGACGGCTAAGCCTGCGTTTCCGACTGGCGGCGGGCCTGGATTTCGATGTAGACGTTGACCAGGCTGAGGGCCGCGGGGGTGACGCCGGGGATGCGGCTGGCCTGGCCGATGGTGGCAGGGCGGACGCGGGTGAGCTTCTCCTGCATTTCCCGGGAGAGGCCGCTGACCTGCCCATAGTCGAACCAGTCGGGGATGCCGCGCTGTTCGGCTTTCTTCAGCTTGTCGATGGCTTTTTTCTGCTGGTCGAGATAGCCGGAGTACTTGATTTCGGTTTCGACGGTCTTGATCTCGTTGCGGATGTGCGCGGGGAAAGGTCCGGCAGCGGCCGAGTCGAGCCAGGGAGCAAAGACGGAGTCGGTGAGCCTCTCGCGCAGCGCGGGCCAGAGCGTCTCCATGGAGACTTCAGGGCGGCGCAGGACCTGAGCCCAGGTCTGACCGGGTTGCCAGTCGCCGCCGGAGGCTTTGCCGGTTGCGAGCAGTTTTTCGAGCGCAACGGCGCGGGACTGTTTGGCTTCGTAGTCGGCCCAGGCCTGATCGCCGATGAGGCCGAGGCGGCGGCCGAAGGGCGTGAGGCGGCGGTCGGCGTTGTCGATGCGCAGGTGGAGACGAAACTCGGCGCGCGAGGTGAACATGCGGTAGGGCTCGTTGGTGCCCTTCGAGATGAGGTCGTCGATGAGGATGCCGGTGTAGGCCTGGGTGCGGTCGAGGGTGAAAGGCTGCTCGTTGCGCACGCTGAGGGCGGCGTTGATGCCGGCTATGATGCCCTGGCAGGCGGCTTCCTCGTAGCCGGAGGTGCCGTTGATCTGGCCGGCGAGGTAGAGGCCCTGGAATTTACGAACGCGCAGGGAGCGGTCCAGCTCGGTGGGATCGATGGCGTCGTACTCGATGGCGTAGCCGGGGCGGAGCATCTCGGCGTTTTCGAGGCCAGGGATGGAGCGCACGATCTGCCACTGGACATCCATGGGAAGCGAGGTGGACATGCCATTGACGTAGACCTCGTGGGTGTTGAGGCCTTCCGGTTCGAGGAAGAACTGGTGCTGTTCCTTGTCAGGAAATTTGACCACCTTGTCCTCGATGGAAGGACAGTAGCGCGGGCCAATAGCCTGGATCTGGCCGGAGTACATCGGGGAGCGGTGGACGTTCTCGCGGATGATGCGCAGCGTCTCCGGGGTGGTGAAGGCGATGTGGCAGGAGATCTGGCGCTGCGGAATTTCGCGGGTGCGGAAGCTGAAGGGCGTGGGATCGGCGTCGCCGGGCTGCTCCTCGAACTGCGACCAGTCGATGGTGCGGCCGTCGAGGCGGGGCGGAGTGCCGGTCTTGAGACGGCAGCCGCGCAGGCCGAGAGCCTTGAGGGATTCGCCGAGGAGCACGGACGGCGGTTCACCGCTGCGGCCGGCGGGGTAGTTCTCTTCCCCGCAATGGATGAGGCCGTTGAGGAAGGTTCCGGTGGTGATGACGGTGGCTCCGGCGAGGATGGTACGGCCGTCTCGGAGTTTGACGCCGAGAACGCGGGAGTGGTCGAGGACGAGATCGCAGACTTCCGCCTGCTTAATGAAAAGATTCGCCTGCGACTCGAGGACTTCGCGCATTTTGACGCGGTACTGCTGCTTGTCGCACTGGGCGCGGGGGGACCAGACGGCCGGGCCGCGGGAGGTATTGAGGAGACGGAACTGGATGCCGACGGCGTCGGCGACTTCGCCCATGATGCCGCCGAGGGCGTCGACCTCGCGGACGAGGTGGCCTTTGGCGATGCCGCCGATGGCGGGATTGCAGCTCATCTGGGCGATGAGGTCGAGATTGAGGGTGAACAGGGCGGTGCGCAGACCCATGCGGGCCGCGGCCATGGAGGCTTCGCATCCGGCGTGGCCAGCGCCGACAACGACTACGTCATATTGTTCGGTGAAGGGCATGTTGACTACATGGATATTTTAGCGGGTACGTGATGGGGGATGCGCAAAACCCCTGAATGGAAGGGCTCGAGGATCAGAAATTGAATTTGATGCCGGCCTGGATTTGGCGTTCGCGGTTGAGCGAGCGGCTGTTGGCGTTGGTGACGCTTCCGAAGGCGGCGGTGGGGTCGAAGAGGTACTGGCGGACGCTGGTGCCATTGACCATGACGACGGAGGCTCCGGGTTTGACTCCGCTTTGCCAGACGAGAGAAGCCATGTTGGCGTGCTGTTTGTCGTTGACGAGGCGGTAGCCAGCGGCCTGGACCCTGGTGACGTTGCGGTGATTGAGGACGTTGAAAGCGTCGCCGAGGAGGTCGAACGAGAAGCGTTCGCTGAGACGGAATTGCTTCTGGAATCGGAGGCTGAGGTCGGCAAAAGCCGGATAGCGGAAAGTGTTGCGGCCGATGCCGGGGATGAGATTCAGGCCGCCGGAGCCGTTCAGGGTGGCTCCGAGGCCAGGGATGGGGACGGAGGCTGAGTTTTCGATGACGGCCCCTGGTTCGCGAACAGCCTGAAGACAGTCGGAGCCGCGGCTGGTTGCGCCGCCGGCGTTGATCCAGTCGGCGTAGGAGCAGGAAGGGGTGGGCAGAGCGCCGAGAATGCGCATGGTATAGGGCAGGCCGGTATGCCAGGAACCGGAGGCGGCGAGCATGTAGCCGGAGAGAAATGTCCGGGCCGCGCCATGGAGACGCCATGGGGTACGCAGGATGATTCCGCCGGCCACGCGCTGGCGGATGTCGAAGCTGGAGACGCCATGTTCCAGGCGCAGATCCCCGGGAGCGTAGACGGAGCTGCGTTTGGCGAAAGACGACTCTGTCTGGTTGTCGTCGACGGCGTGAGACCAGGTGTATCCGACATTGGCGGTGAGGGCGTGGGACATGCGGTGGATCAGCCGGACCATGAGCCCGCGATAGCCGGAGCTGGACTCACTGAGGATGTCGGTGATGGAACCGTAGCTGGGATTGAGGCGACGGTAGTAGAAGGGCTGGCGGTAGATGGGGAATGACGAGACGGAAGATTCGCTGCCGAGCTTTGCCAGCGGCCCGGCGCTGCCTTCGTTTCCGGGAGCCTTGATGGCGTAGAAGATGGTGGCGACGGCGGTGGGGTCAATGTTGGTATCGATGAACTGGTCGAGATGGTGGCCGTCGGTGGCCATTCCGGTAATTGTGAGGAGGCCACGGCGACCCAATTCCTGGCGGAGTGAAAGCTGCGCGTTGACGATCTGGGGATGACGAAAATTGCGATCGAAGTAGACGACGTCCGGAGCGGAGGTCGCCTGGTCGGGAGCGCTGGGGTCAACGTAAGGCGTCTCGGTGCTGGAAAAGACCCAGGGGAATGGCGGCGCTCCGGCATCGGTAGGCCGCCAGGAATAGGCACGGGGAGAATGGGGCGATCCGGTGGCGGTGAGCGCGCTGAAGACGGTCGCATTCGGGATACGCGCGTAGAAAACGCCGATGCCGCCCTGAAGAATGGTGCTGCGATGACCAAAGAGGCTCCATGCGAAGCCGAAGCGGGGGCCAAACTGATCGCGGTTGTGAGGCAGCATGGCCGTCGGCGGAATGGCGCTGTTGACGAGGGCGCGATTGGTATTGGGCAATCGCTCGTATTCGTATTGGAGGCCGAGGGAGAGGGTCAGGCGGGGAAGGGGCTTCCAGTCGTCGGCGGCGTAGGCGGCGTAATC
>DAHVZZ010000118.1:0-7997 GCA_027323785.1 Acidobacterium sp.
GGAGTACTAATTGGAGTGTCGCTGGTCGGCATTCCCAAATAACTTCTGCTCTTGCGCGGCTCCAATGGTACGCCACGAATGCTTCACACTATTTTCTCACCAATTCGATTCTTCCACGGCACTTTACAATCAGGAACGTGATCCTTCGCACAAATTCTGACCGCCAAACCGCGGCCATCGTCACCGTGAGCGACTCCTGCGCCCGCGGACTCCGCCAGGATCTCTCCGGCCCCGCCCTCGCGCGCGCCCTCGAAACCGCCGGTTTTCAGCCCATTGTCCGCATCATCGTCTCCGACGATCGCTCCGCCATCGAGGATGCCCTCCGCCGCGCCGCCGCTTCCGCCGATCTCGTCATTACCACCGGGGGCACCGGCATCGCTCCCCGCGACGTTACCCCGGAGGCCACCCGCGCCGTCTGCGACCGCCTCCTCGACGGCGTCCCCCAGCTGATGCGCGCCGCCGGCCTGCGCGAAACTCCGCTTGCCGCCCTCAGCCGCGCCCTCTGCGGAACCCTCGGCGTCTCCGTCATCCTGAATGTCCCCGGCAGCCCCGTCGGAGCCGTCACCTCCCTTGAGGCCGCGCTCCCGGTCCTGCCCCACGCCATCGATCTGCTCCATGGCCTCACCGAGCATGTACCCAGCCATCCACTGCCTCCCGTGAAATCAGCCTCCGGGAAAAAGGCCACCAGTTCCCCGAAGAAAGTAGCGGCGAAATCGGCGGCAGCGCGCCCCTCCAGCAAAGCGAAACCCTCCCGACCGCCCAACGGAAAGGTTGAACGTCCCTGAAATCCTTCATCCATAAATACCTGGCCTTTTTCCAGCACATTATGCAGCCGCTGGGCCCATGGGGCGTCTTTGTGGCCTCTGTGGTGGATTCCGCCTCCGTCCCCCTCCCCATCGATGTCATCGTCGCCGGATGGGCCTGGGCCGACCGCAGTCACTTCTACGTCTATGCCCTGCTCGCCGCTGCCGGTTCGGCCATCGGCGGCCTCGTCCCCTTCTTCATCGGCCGCGGCGGCGGCGAGCTCATCCTCCTCCGCCACATGGACCGCGCCAAGCTCGAAGACCTCCGCCACCGCTTCCAGAAGCAGCAGTTCCTCGGCATCGCCATTCCTTCTCTGCTGCCCCCTCCCGCCACCTGGAAGCTCTTCGTCATCGGCGCCGGCGTCTTTGAAATGGGCACCCTCAACTTCCTGCTCGCCGTCTTTATCGGACGCCTCATCCGCTTCGGCATCGAAACCACTCTTACCGTAGAATACGGCCCCCAGATCGTGACCGTCCTCGGCGACTTAGCCAGGCGTCACTTCCTCCTCACCATCCTTCTCCTGCTCGTCCTCTTCGGAGCCATCGGCTGGTACATGTGGCGCAAGCTGAAATCCAAACCTCTCGCCAGCCCCAGCCCCAGCCCGGACCCCAGCCAGAGCCCCGAATAGGCTGTGAACCTGAAACCCGGCTCCTGATCCCATCCTGCGAGGTTCCCCTGTCTCCATCCGCGAACCTCGCAGGACAGTTCCTCCCCTGAAATCTTCCGCATCCGCTCCCCGGCACAGACCGTCTAATGCGCCAGATACGCCATGCGCAAATCATCTTCCATCGCTCTTTTCGGATTCGGCGCGGCCGTTGCCGCTGCCGCATGGTTCGGTTCCCGCTCCGGCCCTCAGAACCCTGAAACCCGCGTCTGGTTTAACTCCCTCCGCAAGCCGCGCTGGAACCCACCCGACGCCGCCTTCCCCATCGTCTGGACCGCCCTCTACGCCCTCATGGCCGTCTCCGGAGCGCGCACCTGGGCCACCCCGCGCTCCCACCGCCGCTCCCGCGCCCTCACCCTCTGGTCGGCCCAGCTCCTCGCCAACGCTGCCTGGACGCGCATCTTCTTCGGCCGCCGCCAGCCTCGCCTGGCCCTCGCCGATATCGGCCTGCTCGAAACCCTCATCCTCGCCTACATCGCTGAAGCCCGCGAAGTGGACGCCGCCGCTGCCGCCTGCTTCCTGCCTTACGCCGCCTGGGTCGCCTTCGCCTCCCTGCTCAACACGGAAATCGTCCGCCTCAATCCACCCTCCGCTCCGGACACGTTCTCCACCCAGCGGCCGGCCTGACTCTCAGCCGCCCTACTCGCTCCGCAGCGCCTGCATCGGCTCAATCCGCGCTGCCCTCCGAGCCGGTAGCAGCGCCGCGCCCATGGCCACCAGCAGCGTCACTGCGCCCGCAATCCCAAAGCTCGCCGGATCCAGTGCGCTCAGCCGGTAGAGCTGCGACCGCAGCAGATGCGCAACCGCCAGCGCCAGCGGCAGCCCCGCCGCGAACCCCACCCCCGCCATCGTCAGGCTCTCCCGCACCACCATCCACAACACCCGCCCGCGCAGCGCCCCCAGCGCCATCCGGATACCGATCTCCCCCCGCCGCCTCTGCACCCGATACACCAGCGTTCCATACAGCCCCGTCGCCACCAGCACCACCGCCAGCAGTCCAAACCCCAGCGCCAGCCGCGCAAACAGCAGCGGCGTCCGGTACGACCGCTCGAACTGCTCCGCCTGCGTCGTCGGATTCTCCAGCGGCAAATCCGCATCCACCTCCCGCACCACCCGCCGCACCGTCGGCAGCAGCGCCATCGGATCGCCCGCAGCCCGCACCTCCACCGTCATCTGCCCCGTCATCCCCACCTGCTCCAGCGAGGAATACATCGTCGGCGTCTTCCCTTCCGCCACGGACCGGTACTTGCTGTCCTTCACCACTCCCACAATCTCAATCCCGTCGTCGATCCTGTGCCCCAGCGCCCCATGTGGCAGAAATTCCCGCGCAAAATCCTCGTTCACCACCGCCACCGGCGGGCTCTTCGCTCCATCGGCCGCCGTGATCCCCCGCCCCTGCACGACCGGAACCCCAATTGTCCGAAAATACCCCGCTCCTACAGCGTTACGGAAAACCTCCACCTTTGCGCCGGATCTCGACCTCAGCTCTCTCCCATCCAGCCGTATCGCTGCTGTATGCGCCCACCCCGATCCCGGACGCCCCTGCACCACCGCCGCCGTCTGCACCCCTGGAATTGCCTTCAGCCGCTCCAGCAGCCGGTTGTAGAACGCCAAGGCCTGCGTGTTTGTTGTCAGCCCCTGCGGATCCACATCGAACACCAGCAGCTTCTTCGCCGCCATCCCCAGGTTCTGATGTTCGTAATTCAGCAGCGTCCGCACCGTCAGCCCTGACGCCACCAGCAGCGTAAAGCACATCGCTATCTGGAACGCGATCGCCGCATTCCCGCCCCGCACCTGCACGTGGCTCAGGCTTGCGTTTTGGCTGGCGCTCTTCAGCGCCTCCTCCATGCTCAGCCGCATCGTGCTCCTGAACGGGGCCAGCGAAAACGCCACCGCCACCAGCACAGATACGCCCAGCGTAAACAGCAGCACCGTCCGGTCCGGAGCCAGCCCCGCTCCGATCCGCGCCCACTCCGCCAGCACCCGCGTCGCCGTCAGCGCCAGAGCCCATCCCAGCCCCGCGCCCGCCGCCACCAGCAGCACGCTCTCCGTCAGCAGTTGCCGAAATATCCTCCCCGGCCGCGCTCCCGTCGCCATCCGGATCGCAAACTCCCGCTGCCGCGCCGCATTCCTCGCCAGAATCAGCAGCCCCACATTCGTGCACGCGATGAGCAGCACCAGCCCCACCAGCGCCATCATGATTTCCACCGGCGTCCGGTAGTCCCGCGCGTAGTCCGCAATCCCGCGAATCTCCCGGAACCCCACATGCGCCGGCCATTCCTTCCACGTCACATGCCCCAGTGTCGCCGTCGCCGACCGCCAGAACTCCGCCTGCAATGCCGCCGTCGCCCGCTGCGGCGTCATTCCCGGAGCCAACCGCGCCACCATCGGCACGGCCCACCAGTTCGGCCGCGCATACAAATTTCCTTTCTTTCCCGGCTTTCCCCACGCGCCCAGCTCCGGCCGGTCCTGCAGCGGAATCCAGAACTGCATCGGGAAGCCAGGATTCGCCCCATGAAACGCCGGTGCCGTCACCCCCACAATCGTGAACGCCGTCCCCTTGATGTACAGCGTTCGTCCCACAATCTGCGGATCACGCGCAAACCCCTCCGTCCAGAATCCGTAGCTCAGCACCACCTTCGCGCTGTGCTCCCGCTCGTCCGCTGCGCTCAGACCCTGCCCCAGCGCCATCGGCACACCCAGCCCGCTGAAGAAATTCCCGCTCACCTCCGCTCCCGGCTCCGCCATCGGCCTTCCGTCATACAGCACCGGAACCTTGCCCGTCGAAAGCGGAATATGTGCCATCAGTTCGCTGAATACCCGCTTGTCTTTCCGCAGGGCCTCAAATACCGGCATCGAAAACGACGTATTCCCGTACCCCGTCCCACTCGTATCCGGTGGCTGCGTCCCGCCATTCTCCAGCACCACCGTGTACAGGTTCTGCGGATTCCGCACGGGCAGCATCCGCAGCAGCAGCGCGTTCAGCGTGCTGAACACCGCCGTGTTCGCTCCAATTCCCAGCGCCAGCGTCGCCACCGCCACCACCGTGAATCCCGGCGACTTCCACAGTTGCCGCGCCCCGAACCGCACATCCTGCACCACCGCTTCCGCCGCCGACGCCCACCCCGCCAGCCACACCTTCTGCCGCACCGCCTCCGCGCTGCCCATCTCCGCCCGCGCCGCGCGCCACGCCTCCGCCGCGCTCATCCCCCGGCGCATCTTCTCCTCCGCCGAAGCAGCCACAAAACTCCGCACTTCCTCCGCGATCTCCGCGTTCCGCCGCCCCGGCCGCAGCAGTGCCTTCAGCCCACCCAGCAAACTCCCTCGCAATCCCATCGCTGCTCCTCCTGGCTTCGGCTCCCTCGCACTTCTATCCGCTCACGCTTCCAGAATCCTGGTGATCGCCGCAATCTGCCGTCCCCACTGCCGTCGTTCTTCATCGAGCGCCCGTCGCCCCGCCGCCGTCAGCCGGTAATATCGCGCCCGCCGGTTATTCTCCGTCGCCCGCCACTCTCCCCGAATCCGCCCCGCCCGCTCCATCCGGCTCAGCGCCGGCAGCAGCGACCCGGGATTCACCCGGAACACCCCGTCGCTCACCTGCTCGATCCGCAGCGCGATCCCATACCCATGCATCGGCTCCAGCGCCAGCGTCTTCAGCACCAGCATCTCCAGCGTTCCCTGCACCATCTCCCGGCTCTGTTCCGTCACATTCTCTCCTCTTGATAAACAAGATGTGTACGCCCCTCTCATCCCGGCTGTCAAAAGGAGCCGCCGTCGCCCCGGCGCTGCCCCCAATTCGCCGCCCGCCGCCCGCCTGTTGGATAATGGTCTCCACCCGAATCTTCACCACCACCGCGGAGCCGTCTTCATGAACCGTCTCTTGTCGCCCATCCGCCTCGCCGCTGCCTTCGCCTGCGCCGCTCTCTGCGCCGCCGCGCCTCTCGCTCTCCGTGCCCAGCCCCAGCCCGGTCCGTCCGCCGCCGAAATCCTCAGCCGTGCCGAAACCCAGGCCCGCGCTCAGAACAAGGACATCCTCCTCAACTTCGACGCCTCCTGGTGCATCAACTGCAAGCTCTACGACCGCTTCCTTCACGATCCCGCCATGAACGCCATCCTCAGCCGCCACTTTGTCTTTGCGTCCATGGATACCGGCGAGCGCCCCCACGACCCCAGCCACTCCAACACCCCCGGCGGCGTCGCCTTCGAAAACTCCATCGGCGGCCAGGGCGCGGGCTGGCCCTTCATCGTCGTCCTCAACGCCTCCGGCCACTCCCTCATCACCTCCGACCGCCCCGACCCCTCCGCCAAAAACGGCCGCACCAACATCGGCTACCCCGTCGCCCCCCAGGAAATCGACTGGTTCATGCAGATGATCAGCCGCGGCGCCCCTTCCATCAGCCAGTACAACCTCAACCGCATCCGCGCGTACCTCCAGGCCCAGGCGGCAAAAATCCAGCACTAATCGGCCGCTCCCGGGCTCTCTCGCCGCTCCGAAGCGCGCCGCCCCTTCCCCTTGACATCCGACCCGAATCAGCTGTAGCGTCAGGTCGAATGTCGACTCGTAGCAACAACGCTTCACTCGATCTCCTCCAGGGAACCCTCGACCTGCTCATCCTCCAGACCCTCGCCTTCGGCCCCGCCCACGGCCACGCCATTGCCCGCTCCATCGAGCGCCAGTCGGAAGAAGTCCTCCGCGTCGGCCACGGCTCGCTTTACCCCGCGCTTCAGCGCCTCCTCAAACTCAAATTCATCGTCGCCGCCGACGGCCTCTCCGAGAACAACCGCAAAGCCCGCTTTTACCGCCTTACCGCCAAAGGCCGCGCGGCCCTCAACGCCGAAACCTCGAAGTGGCAGCGCTTCTCCGAGGCCATCGCCCGCATCCTCAAGCCCCTGCCCGGCGAAGGCAGATAACCGGAGGACCGCCGTGTTCGCTCAATGGAACAGCAAACGGAAGCAGCTCGAAGACGAGATCCTCGCCCACATCGCCCTCGAAACCGAAGAAAACCTCCAGGCCGGCATGTCCCCCGAAGAAGCCCGCCTCGCCGCCCATCGAAAATTCGGCAACGCCCCGCTCGCCATGGATCGCTCCCGCGAAATCTGGGGAGCGCTCTGGCTTGAATACCTCTGGCACGATCTCCGTTACGCTTTCCGCACTCTCAAAAAATCCCCCGGCTACACCGCCACCGTCGTCCTCACCCTCGCCCTCGGCCTCGGCACCGTCGCCACCATGCTGGCCGTCGTCGACAGCGTTCTCCTCCGCCCCGTTGCTCTGCCGCATCCCCATCAGCTCGTCATCCTCTATGGCCAATCCGGCCACTACAAATCCGGATCGCGCAACGAGCTAAGCTACCACCAAATCCAGGCCCTCCAGCGCCACGCCCATCTCTTCACCGCCATCGCCGGATACGCCACCACCGTTAAGCCCGTGGGAACCTCCAGCGGAACCCGCTGGGCTCTCCTCACGCCCGTCACTCCCGGCTTCTTCCGCATGCTCGGCATCCATGCCGCGCTCGGCCGTCTGCCCGGCAAGAACCCCTCCGCACCCGTCGCCGTCATCAGCCATCTTTTTTGGCAGCAGCGTCTCCACTCCAGTCCCCACGCCATCGGCTCCATCCTCCACATTGACGGCCAATCCCGAACCATCATCGGCATCCTGCCCCGCGGCCTCAGCGTCCCCTACGGAACCGGAGGCCCCTTCGTCTACACGCCCATCTCCCTCCACGCCAGGCACGCCGGCCTGTTCTCTTCTGACGCGGCCCTCGTCATGGCCAGGATGAAGCCCGGCGTCACCATGCCCCAGGCGCTCGCCGAAGCGCGCAGCATCCTCAGCCATCGAAAATCCAAAAACGGCGTTGACGGCAGCCATCTCGCCGCGCAGTCCTACGCCGCGTATCTCACCGGAAGCCTGCGCCGCCCCCTCTTCGCGCTGCTCGGCGGCGTCCTCATCCTGCTGCTCATCGCCTGCGCCAACGCGGCCAATCTGCAGATCGCCCGCGCCATGGAGCGCATAGCCGAGATGCAAATCCGCTCCGCCCTCGGCGCCGGTTTCCGCCGCCTCCTCCAGCAGCTGCTCGCGGAAAGCATCGTCGTCTCGCTCCTTGGAGCCGCCCTCGGCTGCGCGCTCGCCCTGGCCGCCACCGCATTCATCCGCAGCTCCTATGGCAATGCGTTCGCGCGCTTCCGCGGAGTCGCCCTGCACCCCATGGTCTTCGCCGCCATCGCCGCTCTCGCGCTCGCCACCGGCATCATGGCGTCCCTTGCCCCGGCATTCAGCATCCGCCGCCGAACCCGCGCCGCTGCCGTCACCCAACGCATCACTCCGCGCACCCGCATCTCCGGCCTCCTCGTCGTTCTCCAGATCGCCCTCACCTGCGTGCTCCTCGCCACCACCGGCCTCTTCCTCCGCACCTTCCGCGCGCTCCAGCAGGTTCCCCTCGGATTCAACCCCCACCACGTCACCACCCTGGTCCTCCTCCCCATCGACTCCCACGAGTCCCCCACGCTCATCCGCCAGACCGACACCCGCCTC
>DAHVZZ010000141.1:0-1879 GCA_027323785.1 Acidobacterium sp.
CCTACCCAATCGGCGAGGCAGAGGAGTGCCGCCCAGTATTGGGTGGCCCCAGAACCCTGACTCGCGAAGACTTCCGCTAGCCGAAGGAGACCGGAAACTGACAATGCGCTCATGGTCCCGGCGATGTAGGGCTCGATGTGATAGCCGCGCGAGTACTTGAAGATGCCAAGCGCCAGAATCAGCACGGCGAGAATGGGCATGACGGCATTGCCCACCCAGTTGGTCAGCCCCAGCATCCCGGCGTCGAAGGAGCCGCCATTCATGCCTCACCTCGCGTTCCGGTTGCTGTTGCTCTGGGGACGGATGTGCCGGGATTTTCCCGAATCACCATCCGTGCAAGATGTCCGCTCCACTTCCACAAACGCTGAGCGATCCGAACGGCCACAAAGATCTCGACAATCAGACAAAACACAGCCACAGCAATCCCGAATACAAGCCGCGCGGCCTCAAAATGGAGTGCGGCTGAGAGCAGGAGAACGAGCAACATCCCTTCCAGGACGAACACAGCGGATTGCAAGAGCAGCCGGTAGTTCATTGCAGGTACTCCTCCCTCGTGCAAAGCCCGACACAGAGATTCGGAAATTGCGGCCACCTGATGCGCAGCTTGGGAATTCCGAGCAAATCCGGAGACCAGGCTTCGGGGCGCGACGCCACCACAGATTCCGTTCCGATCAGTGGCAGCGACATTGGGATCCGCGCTGCGTAGCTGAAGAAGGCTGCCAGACACAGCAGGATTGCGCCGACGAGTTCCACTACATGGCGTCTCACAGGCTCACCCCCGCGAAATGCGTGACCAGCGCCCAGATCCCGCTGACGCTCAGGAAGGCAAGTCCACTCGCGGCAAGAGCGCCCCACGGCCGGTGTCGCACGTGATTGAGAATCGCCGCCGACAGGGCAAGCCCACCGACAATGGGGCTGATCTGGTTGGCGGCATACCCGAACATGCTCATCAGCATGTCCGTCATTCCATAGGCGTCTCCGGTCTGCATCCAGCTTCCGGTCGCGAGGTTGTAAAACCCCTGCACGCCAAGAAGAAACAATGCCGCGATGATCGAAGCCAAAGGGTTGTAGCCCTGGCTCATGTCGAGAACCGCCTTGAAGACGAGCGAAGCCGCGACCACTGGGACGATATGTCCGATCAGGACGTCGTTGACGAAGTCGTTGGTGACCCGCTCGATACCGGCGGTGTACGGCGCACCGGTCGCGCCAGCAATGACGAGTTGTTGCGCTCCGGGAACCGACTCCTGAGCCAGCCAATTGCTCACCCCGGGCAGGCTCAGCAGGAAACATCCCCACAGCAGCCATTTCAGAAAGCCGCCACTGGCCTCAAAGTTCATCCCCCCTTCCGAGCGCAGCCTCATGCCCGCCATCACGAACGCACCCAGCGACGCCGGGATGGCGAGATCCATGAGAAGCCCGAGAATGGCTCTGAAAACCAGTGGCGCCTGCATAACCACCTACCCGATTGCCTGTCCTTGCGCGATGAAGTACTCGATGAGCCGCAGGATGCCGGAAACGCAGATCAGACCGCCCGCGGTCATGGCGGAAGGGAGCCAGCTGCGGCCACTTCGCCACTGAAGAATGGTTGCGACGACGGCGATGCCGGCGCCCACCGGGCAGATCACGTTGCACAGCCAGTTGACGGCGTTGAGAAATGCGCCTTCGGGCTGTGCCGCGGTCTGGCCCTGCACGGCCTGGCCGGTTGCCGGCACGGTGCCGAGGTTTTGAGCCAGGCTGTCGCAGGGCGCCAGAACGGCCGCTCCGATACAGGAAGCGAGCAGGAACGCCAGCACCTGCTTACGTCCGGCGCGCACTGTTCGCATGAACGACTGGATCATTGGACTTGCCTCCTTGACGGGAATCCGTCGCGGAAAAAGTC
>DAHVZZ010000161.1:0-2729 GCA_027323785.1 Acidobacterium sp.
GGAACGACCGCAGCAGGCCGGATGCCGCCGCCGCTCCGGCCAGTCCGAAGCCGCAGCCGATGACCGCCAGCTTGATGCCCGATTTCAGCACCAGCCGCACGATATTCGTGCGCTGTGCGCCGAGCGCCATCCGAATCGCCATTTCCTGTACCCGGGCCGCGACCGAGAAGGCAATCACTCCGTAGATGCCCAGAATCGCGAGCAGGACCGCGGCCAGGGCAAATGTGGAAACCAGCACGGTGTTAAATCGGCGGGGCGCCTCGCTGCTGGAGACCACCTGGTTCATGGTGGCCATATCGGTCAGCGGCAGCTGTGGATCCAGAGCCCGCACAGTCGTGCGCAGATCCTCTTCCACCTGACCGGCCGGCAGGGGTGAGCGCAGGGCAATGTATTCGTGATTGCCGTTGAGGTCTCCGGCCGAAGCGAACGACCCAATGTCGCGCTCATACTGGACCACCGGCTCGTAAAACTGAGACTCCACATGGGAGTCGGGCGCGCCCTGACGGGCGTTGCCGATTTCGCCCACCACCGTGAGCCACGGCGTCTGCATGTTGATGGTGCCCACCCGAAGGCGCTTCCCGAGAGGGTCCTGGTGCGGCCAGTATCGCTCCGCCAGGCGCTGGTTGACGATCGTGACCAGAGCGCCTTTCACGTCATCGGATGAGGTGAAGTAGCGGCCTCGCAGCAGCGGAACACCGAGAGCGCGAAAGTAGTCGCCGACCACCTGGAATTCGCGGGCCGCTGGATTTGGACCCTGCGCGGTGGAATAGCCCTCGGGCACAAAGGAGTCGAACGGGGCCATATCCGATGCGGGCAGTGCCTCGCCCAGTCCTGCTGCTTCCACGCCTGGCAGCTGAGTCAGGCGGCGGAGCAGTTCCTGATTGAAGGCGTTCACCTTTGCCTGATCGCCGTAGTCGGCGCGCGACAGGACATAGTGGGCCGTGATCACGTGGTTTGGCTGGAACCCGAGGTCCACCGCGCTCATCCTTGCAAAGCTGCGGAGGAGCAGTCCTGCAGCGCTCAGCAGCATCAGCGCCACGGCAATTTCGGTCACCACCAGCACGGACCGGATTTTCGACTGCCCGCCGCCGGCGGAGCCGCTCCGTCCGCCCTCCTTCAGCGAGGCGTTCACGTTGGTGCGCAGCGCAGCTACGCTGGGCGCCAGCCCGCACAGCACGCCGGTCAGCAGCGCCAGCGCCAGGGCGAACCCGGCCACCGGCCAGTTCATCGCAATGGAACTGACCCGCGGCAGCGACGACGGCAGAAGATTCCTTCCCAGTCCTACGGCGAGCGCGGCCAGGCTGATACCAATGACCCCACCCCCCAGGCTCAGCAGTACGCTTTCCAGCATGACCTGGCGCAGCAGCCGGCCCGCAGAGGCGCCCAGCGCCAGCCGCACCGCGGTCTCCCGCTGGTAGCGAACCGCCCGCACCAGCAACAGGCTGGCCAGGTTCGCACAGACGATCAGCAGCACGATGGCAACTGCCAGGAAGAGAATCCGCAGCAGAGGCTTCGCGTCGCGAACCGTGACCTCGCGCAGAGGGTGCACCATAGCGGTGAAACGGAAGTTCGAAAGCGAGGCGGGCAGATTGCGGACGTTCTGTGCCGCCACCCGGTCGGCGTCCGCCTGCGCCTGTGCCACCGTGACACCGGGCATTAACCGGCCCACCATACTGAAGTTCCAGTCGGCCGCCGCTTCGGGCGCCAGTTCGTCCGGGGTAAAGCTCATGGGCACCCACAACTGGCAGCGGCTCAGCATTCCCTGAGAGACGGGAAACTCGAAGTTCCTCGGCATGACGCCGATCACGGTATAGGGTTTGCGGTTCAGATCGATGGAGCGGCCCACGATGCCGCGATCTCCGCCGAAGCGGCTTTTCCAGAGCGAATAGCTCAGCACCACCACCTGCGCCCTGTTCACGTCCTCGCGTTGGGTGAAGACCCGGCCCAGCAGCGGCGTCACCTGCAGCGCGGCAAAGACTCCCGGGGTCATGCGTGCGCCATACAGCTGGACGGGATGAGCCGTTCCGGAGAGAGCCAGGCCCTCCGGCTGATAGCCGCCCAGGGCTGCGAAGGACGTGGTGTTCCTGGTGTAACTGAGAATATCCAGCGGCGAAACCGGTCCGGCTGCGTGTGAGCCCCAGTTCAATCCATGAATCTCATCGCCCAGCGTCACCAGTTGCTCCGGGTGTGGGAAAGACAGCGGGCGCAGCAGAATTCCGTCCACCATGGAGAAGATCGCCGTCGTCGAGCCGATGCCGAATGCCAGCATCAGCACTGCTGCGATGGCGAAGCCCGGCGACTTTTGCAGCTGGCGGAGCACCAGCCTGACGTCGAAGAGGAAGTTCTGCATTCGTTTTTGTATGCCGGATCGCTCACTGCAGGAGAGAGAGCCGACGCTCGCAATCTAAACCACAAAAACCTCAAAACACCTGTCGCGCTGGAACTTACCCGTGGCGGAATCCGCTACGGACACCTGTCAACAGCCGGAGTACCGGGAGTCTAAATCGGAATTACATTCTTCCCCGCGCGGGCCGATTGTCCCCTGGCCCTCCGGAACAGCTTCAGAGGGGCCAATATCGGGAATTCCAGATTAGTACCTGTTTCTTCCGTCTAAGTCAACTTAGAAATAAGTTATCGCACCGGAAGCAGCACATATTCCGGCTGCGATCCGTGCGGCATGGTGCTGCATTCCTGCCGGAACTCGGTCAGCGGGCAGGATTTCAAAAGTG
>DAHVZZ010000165.1:0-1955 GCA_027323785.1 Acidobacterium sp.
CTCGGCCGCGGCGGATCCGACTTCACCGCCGCTCTCGTCGGCGGCGGCATCGACGCTGGCGCCATCGAAATCTGGACCGACGTCAACGGCATCATGACCACCGACCCGCGCGTCTGCCCCGATGCCCTCCGCGTCCGCACCATCAGCTTTGAGGAAGCCGCCGAGCTCGCCTACTTCGGCGCCAAGGTCCTCCATCCGGCCACCATCCTGCCGGCTGTCAAAAAGAACATCCCCGTCTACGTCCTCAATTCGCGCAACCCCTCCAACGCGGGCACGCGCATCACCGCGCTCGCTCCCCACTGCCGCAGCCCCTTCAAATGCATCGCGGTGAAAAAGCGCCTCACCATCATGGACATCGTCGCCAGCCGCATGCTGATGTCCCACGGCTACCTGCGCGCCATCTTCGAGGTCTTCGACCGCCACAAGTGTCCCGTGGACATGGTCTCCACCTCCGAAGTCAGCATCTCCCTCAGCGTCGACTCCAACGAGAAGCTGCCCGCCATCGCCGCCGATCTCAGTAAGCTCGCCGACGTCAAATACGAAGGCCGCAAGGCGCTCGTCTGCATGGTCGGCGAGAACATCCGCGGCCACCAGGGAATCGCCGCCCGCGTCTTTCAGGCCATCCGCCACGTCAACGTCCGGATGATTTCCCAGGGCGCATCTGAGATCAACATGAGCTTCATGATCGAGGAGGACGATGCCGAAGAGGCCGTGCGCTCCCTGCACGCCGAGTTCTTCAGCGATCCCGATCCCGAAATCTTCGACGTCGAAGCCCGCCAGCCCGCCGTCCAATCCTGACGCTCAGGAGGTCATCCTCATGCTCTTTCTCGTTCTCGGACGCGGTAAGACCGGCAGCCTGGTCGCAGATATCGCTCACGAACGCGGCCACGGCGTCCGTGTTCTCGGCGAAGAGGAGAACCGCAACGCCGCGGCTCTCACCGCGCCCTTCCTCGCCGGGTTCGACGCCGTCATCGACTTCACCACGCCCGACGCCGCCGTGCAGAACATGCGCGCCTGCCTCGCCACCGGGGCCCGCGTCGTTGTCGGCACCACCGGCTGGTATCAGCATCTCGACGACATGCGCGACCTTGCCTGCCGCCGCGATGCCGGCCTTCTCTACAGCACGAATTTCTCCATCGGCGTCCAGGCCCTCTTCCGCCTCGTCCGCGAACTCGCAGCCTCCGCGCCCGGCTACGATTTCAGCATCAGCGAAACTCACCACGTCGCCAAAAAGGACGCGCCCTCCGGCACCGCGCTCTCGCTCAAACAGATCGTCGAATCCGTGCGGCCCGGCATCCATGTTCCCATCGAGTCAAAGCGCGAAGGCGAAGTCTCCGGCATTCATGTCATTGAAGCCCGCTCCTCCTGCGACGCCATCCAGCTTCGCCACGAAGCCTTCTCCCGCCGCGGCTTCGCCGAAGGCGCTGTCCGCGCAGCCGAGTGGATCGCCGGCAAATCCGGCGTGTGGGACTTTCAGTAGATTGCCGGCGAACTGCGCTGATCCGCGTGCGGCGGAAACAGCCCCTCGTCGCTCACGTGTACCGCGCTGCGCAGCCGCTCCTTCACCTTTTTTGCAGGAACGCCGGCGTAGATGCCGAAGGGCTCCAGGTCCCGCGTGGCAATCGCGCCCAGCGCCAGAATCGCCCCCGCACCAACGTTCACTCCAGGATTCACCGTGGCCCGCGCGCACACCCACGAATACGCCCCCAGCCGCATGGGAAGATGCACCAGCGGAAACCCCGGATCGTTATACAAATGAGCATCGAGCTGTTTTGCCGGCTGGACTGCCTTTGCCCGTACAGGTCCTTCCGTGGCGGATGTCAGTTCCTGGGGCGCCATCTGCTTCCGCGAGCCTCCAGCCAGAATAGACGTCTCCATCAGATACCAGGAGGCAGTTGCAAACTGTACGACTGCTGCTGCGGCGACAGCGAACCGGCGTTCCTCCGGCGGCTGCC
>DAHVZZ010000199.1:0-1765 GCA_027323785.1 Acidobacterium sp.
TACTTTGGGGCGGTGGACGTGAGGGATGTGGCGGACCTGCATGTGCGGGCGATGACGCATCCGGCGGCGAACGGGGAGCGGTTTCTGGCGGTGGCCGGAGATTTTCTGGCGATGATCGATGTGGCGCGGATTTTGAGGAGAGGCGCAGGAGCGGGGGCGAAGCGAGTGCCGAAGCGGGAGCTTCCGAACTGGGTGGTGCGGATGGCGGCGATGCGGAATCCGGAGATCCGGGTGATATTGCCGGAACTGGGCAAGCGGAAGAACGCCACGGCGCAAAAGGCGATGCGGGAACTCGGCTGGGCTCCGCGGGCGAGGGAAGAGGCGATTCTGGCGACGGCGGAGAGCCTGCTGCGGCTGGGAGTGCTGAAGGGCGCGAAGGCGTAAACCGGGGCTAGAGGGACTGGACGGGGATGAGGGTGAGGTCGTCGACGAGGCCGACTTCCTTCTGGACGAAGGGCTCGGCGTAGCGGACGCCGGCGAGAGTGCCGTAGTGGCGAGCCTCGGCAAAGGTGCGCTCGCGGATTTCCTCTTCAGGGACGAAGAGCCCGCTGCCGGCGGACTGATTGGCGTACTGGGACTGGTAGGCCATGAGCGCGCGGTGGCGATCCTCGATAAAGGGCGTTATGTCCACGACGAAGCTGGGTCGGACATCGGCATAGAGGCTGGCGTAGAGGATCTTGAAAGGGCGATGAGGCGCGGTTCCGGTGTCGATTTTGGCGAGGCCGGAGAGGAAACAGGCTTCGTAGCCAAGGGTCGAGGTAGTGTAGTGGTCGGGGTGGCGACCGGTCCAGTAGGGCAGGATGACGACGCGGGGGCGAACGAGGCGGAGAATGCGGACGATTTTGAGGCGGTTCTCCCAGGTGTTTTCGACGCGGCCGTCGGGGATGTCGAGGGCATCGCGCCAGACGGCGCCGAGGACGCGGGCGGCTTCGGCAGCTTCGGCGGCGCGATCAGCGGCTGAGCCGCGGGTACCGGCCTCGCCGCGGGTCAGATCGCGGATGGCGGTGGAGACGCCGATGGACTTCATGCGGAGCAGGGTGCCGCCGCAGGTCTGCTCGACGTCGTCGCGATGAGCGGCGATGGCGAGGACGTCGGCGTTGGGCTGCTCCGCCACAGGGAGGGTCCTGGCTAGTAAATGGTATTGTCGGCGTCGGTGCCGGCATCCATGTAAGCAACGTCCGCGACGACTCCCTGCTGGGTGACGTTGGTGTTATCGAGCTGGGACATATTGGTGGTGCTGTAGATATGCACCTGCCCGCCTTCGGCGGTATAGACCTTGTGCAGACCGGTCACCGCGGCGATGCCGGTGGCGTCGCCAAGATAGGAGTCGATGGTGGCGGTGTTGGTTGCGGTATTGAACATGGTGAGGCAGCCGAACTGGATATTAGCGCCGTTGTGCGCCTCATGATAGCGGACGCCGGTGTCGCAGTCGGAAGAGCCAATCCACAGGGTATTGTCGTCGGCAAAGACCATGCGGTTGTGGGTGCCGTCGCTGATGGAATAAGGGCCCGTGACGGTGTTGTTCGCGGTGTTCAGGACGGTGAGCTCGCCGCCGTACAAGCCGGTGGAGGATTGACGTTGCTGGCCGGCGAGGTACAGGGTATTGCCGTTAAATATGGCGTCAGTGGCTCCGCCTGGTATGGGTATGTTGTTCTGCGCGACCAGGCGAATGCCGCTGGCGCCGTTGCTGCCCGGATTGATGGAAGCAGGGGTAATGGGAATGGTGGTGACACTGGAGGTGGTGCCGCCACATTCCGGGCCGCAG
>DAHVZZ010000515.1:0-5278 GCA_027323785.1 Acidobacterium sp.
ACCCGAACCGGATCTACGTCTCGCAGAACAGCGGCTGGTTCGGACAGTTGATCCAGCGCTCCGACGACGGCGGCAGGACGTGGTACCAGCCGGGCGTACCGCCGGGCGAAAAGCCCGAGGGCGGCTGGCCGCCCAAGCCCAGCAATCGCTTCGTCTACGACAGCTCGGAGCAGACGGGCAAGCCGCTGACCACGCACCAGTGGTACGACGGGACGCAGCACCCGTGGGAGTTCAAGCGTGTGTGGCACCTGGAGCCGTCGCTGACCGACGCGGAGACGGTGTATGCGGGAGTGGAGGATGCGGCGCTGTTTCGCTCGACGGACGGGGCGCACTCGTGGCAGGAGCTTTCAGGACTGCGGGGGCACGGAACCGGTCCGCAATGGCAGCCGGGAGCGGGCGGCATGTGCCTGCATACGGTCATTCTGGATCCGGCGGATCCGAAGCGGATGTACATTGCGATTTCAGCGGCTGGAGCATTTCGTACCGATGACGGTGGCGAATCCTGGAAGCCGATCAACCAGGGGCTGCGGTCGAACTTTATACCCGATCCCAAGGCCGAAGTGGGGCATTGCGTGCACCACATCGCGATGAACCCGCGGCGGCCGGGCGTGCTGTTTATGCAGAAGCACTGGGACGTGATGCGCAGCGACGATGCCGGCGACAACTGGCGAGAAGTGAGCGGGAATTTACCGACGGACTTTGGGTTTGTCATCGACGTGCATTCGCATCAGCCGGAGACGATCTACGTGGTGCCGATCAAGAGCGATTCGGAGCATTATCCACTGGACGGCAAGCTGCAGGTGTGGCGCAGCCGAAGCGGCGGCAATGAGTGGGAGGCGATGACGAAGGGGCTTCCGCAGAAGGACTGCTACGTGAACGTGCTGCGCGATGCGATGGCGGTGGATACTCTCGACGAGTGCGGCGTTTACTTTGGAACGACGGGCGGCCAGGTGTATGTTTCACCCGATGCCGGCGAGAACTGGAAGCCGATTGTGCGCGATTTGCCGGCGGTGCTTTCGGTGGAGGTGCAGACGCTTCCGTGAGCGCGGCCGCTGGACCATCGACGATTCGAGTAGAAATGCCGCATCATCTTCGCGCGCTGGCTCAGGTGGATGGAGAAGTGCGGCTGGCAGTCGCGGCTCCGGTGACGCTGAGCGCCGTGCTGGATGCGCTGGAGGCGCGGTATCCGGTGCTGCGGGGGACCATTCGCGATCAGGCGACGCGGCAGCGGCGGGCGTTTCTGCGATTCTTTGCCTGCCAGGAGGATTTGTCGCACGAGCCGGCGGATGCTTTGCTGCCGGAGGCGGTGATTTCCGGGCGGGAGCCACTGCTGATTATTGGCGCTATTGCTGGAGGGTGACGATGCAGAAGATCAAGCCGTTTTTGTGGTTTAACGACAATGCCGAAGCGGCGGTGCAGTTTTACCTCTCGGTGTTCCGGAACGCCAAAGCGGGGGCGGTGCTGCGGTGGGGCGAGGGTGGGCAGGCCCCGGCGGGTTCGGTGCTGACGGCGTCGTTCGAGCTGGAGGGGATGGAGTTTGTCGCGCTCAATGGCGGCCCGGCGCACAAATTCACTCCAGCGGTTTCGTTTGCCGTGAATTGTGCCGATCAGGCGGAGATTGACGAAATCTGGGCGAAGCTTACGGCCGACGGCGGCAAGGAAATTCAGTGCGGCTGGGTGACGGATAAGTTCGGGCTTTCGTGGCAGGTGGTTCCGTACAACATTGCGGAACTCCTGCAGGGCAGGGATGCCGAAGGCGGGCGGCGCGCCGTGCAGGCGATGATGCAGATGGTGAAGCTGGACATCGCCGCTTTGAAAGAGGCTGGCGGCCTGGCTTGATTTTGGGCTGCCGCTGCTTTTTTGCTCCTTCCACATACTTTTTGCAACAAGAGCGGCCCCTCCGTGCGTATATGCGGGTGTAGCGATGGAGGACGGCCCCGTGGATGACTCGCCGCAACAATTCCGGGAACTGGTGGAGCAACACCAGTCGCGCGTGTACTCCATCGCGCTGCGGATACTGGGCGATACCGGCGCGGCGGAGGAAGTGGCGCAGGATGTTTTCCTGGAGCTGCATCGCACGCTGCGGCGGCTGGAGGGCGAGCAGCATGTTTCCTCCTGGCTGCGGAAGGTGGCCTGCCATCGTGCAACGGATGCGCTGCGACGCCGGGCGGCGCGGGCGGACATGGCCGCCGAGGAGTTCTGCGACGAGATCGCGCATCAGGCGGAGGCGCAGGAGTTTTCGCCGCTGATGAATCGTGTGGAGCAATTGCTGCTGACTCTGCCGGCGCAGCAGCGCGCGGTGATGGTGATGCGCTACCAGGAAGATCTGGAGCCGGAAGACATTGCCATCGAACTGGGCATGCCGCTGGCGACGGTCAGGAGTCATCTGCATCGGGCGCTGAAACTGCTGCGCCAGAAGGCGCAATGCACTTTAAAGGAGTACAGCCGTGGTTGAGGAATTCGACGAACTGGAAAGGGAACTGCGCGAGCAACTGCAGCCGCGTTCGGCGCCGCCGGGGTTTGCCGCCCGGGTTGTGGCGCGGGCCGCGGAGCAGCAGCCTGACGCGGCGTCCCGGTTCGCCTGGCTGCGCGGGAACAGCTCCGGTTCCGGCACGAGACATCCGGTTTGGCAGTGGGCAACGGTGGCGGCGGCCGCGGTAGCCATGCTGCTGGGCGGAGTGGAACACCAGCATCAGCAGCGGATTGAGGGCGAGCATGCCCGAGCCCAGGTAATGCTGGCGCTGCGCATCACTGCCGCCACGCTGAAGGACGTCAACGAGAAGATTAACCAGCCTGTCCAGGCCAGTCAGGCTCCGAACACGGTGGAAAGCCGGTGAAGCGCACCGGCGCGAGAAAGGAAGCAGCCATGAGAAGGATACCCATGAGAAGGATCTGGATTTATCTGCTGATCGGATTTTCCTGCCTGACGGCGGCATTGCCGGCGGTTGCACAGTCCGGCGAGATGCCGTTTCCGGCGAGCCTGCAGAAGGAACTGGCGGCGCGAGCTTCCAGCTATTCGGAAGTGACGCTGGATCGGAAGATGCTGGGCTTTGCCAGCCAGTTTATGAACAGCCAGAAGGATGCGGAAGGGAAGCGCATCGTGGCGAAGCTGAAGGGCGTGTATGTGCGCAGCTACAACTTTGCGAAGCCGGGACAATACACGCTGGCTGAGCTTGCGTCGATTCGGCAGCATTTTCAGGGGCCGGACTGGACGCCAATCGTGAAGCAGCGCACGCAGAATGCCACGGACGACTCCGATATCTATATGAAGATGGTGAACGGCCAGGTGGAGGGTATGTTCATCCTCAACTCGCAGCCGAAGGAACTGGACTTTGTGTATATCGATGGGCCGATCCGTCCGCAGGATCTGGCGGACATCAGCGGCAACTTCGGCATTCCGCAGGTGAAGACGGGCCAGAACGGAAAGGTGACGCACAAATGAAGCTTGCCCGCCTGCTTCTACCCGCCATCCTGGTTTTAGCTCCGGTGGCCGCCCGTGCCGCTGCGCCACCGGACTTTAACTCCCTGCTCTCGGCGCTGGAGCAGCACTATTCGGCTCATGCCGAACGCGTGCCGCTGATGGGGTTCGTGAGCTTCTGCGCATGGGTGTCGACCGGGGGTGGCGTGCGAGGCATGAAGGTGGCCGACTTCGATCACCTTCCCGGTCATCCGGACCCTGCCGAGCTGGAGAGCTTTGTTCACGCTACTCTGGGGAATGGCTGGCAGAGGTTTGTGACCGACCATGCAAGCGGCGGGGAGCTGAACCTGATCTATGTGCAGCCGCATGGGTCTTCGATGCGGATGCTGATCGCCGACTACAGCAATGGGGAACTGGACCTGGTCCGGATGGACGTGAACGGTAAGCGGCTGGCGCACTGGATGCGGCATCCGCGAAGCAGCGCGCGGAGCGACGATGATGCCGTCCGGCAAGGGGGGACGCCGGATTAAACAACGGTACCGCTTCTGCCTGGAATAGGATTTCGCCGTTACGGTTCCTCATGCGATACTTCAGCTAACCATGTACAAGCGCGTCGTTCTCAAGCTTTCAGGCGAAGCTCTGGCCGCCGGCCAGGGGTTCGGTGTTGATCCGGTTCGCATCCATGAGATTGCAGGCGAAGTCGCCGAAGTCCATGGACTGGGCGTGGAGATGGCTGTGGTGGTGGGCGGGGGGAACTTCTTCCGCGGCGTGGCCGAGCAGGCGCGCAAGATGGATCGAGTCTCCGCGGACAACATGGGCATGCTGGGAACGGTGATCAACGCTCTGGCCATTCAGGACGCGCTGGAGAAATGCAACGTTCACTGCCGGGTGATGTCGGCTATTGAAATGAACGAGGTGTGCGAGCCCTACATTCGCCGCCGGGCGATTCGGCACCTGGAAAAGGGGCGGGTGGTGATTTTTGCCGCCGGCACTGGAAACCCGTATTTTTCAACGGATACGGCTGCATCGCTGCGGGCGATGGAGATTAAGGCCGATGTACTGCTGAAGGCGACAAAGGTGGAAGGCATCTACGATGCCGACCCGGTCATCCAAAAGGACGCCGTCAAATTCGAGCAGATTACGTACATGGAAATTCTTCGACTGGGGTTAAAGGTGATGGATACCACAGCGGTGAGTCTGTGCAAGGACAATAATCTGCCCATGATCATCTTTAATATGAACCAGCCGGGGAATATCCGCCGCGTGATATCGGGGGAGAAAGTCGGCTCACTGGTGACCGCCTGAGCACTGAAATTCCTGCGATCCACGAAGTCTCTGCCGCTGGTGCGGCTCGCGAAGCAACACCGGGGACACCCACGGCTGCGCCCAAAAAGGAGCATCTGCCGGCCGTAACCGGTCTGCGCGCCTTTGCGGCGATGAATATTGTCTTCTTTCACTTTTCCAACCCGAAGTGGTTTGGGCCGTTCGCGCCGATCGTGGACAACGGCTATACCTCGGTGAGCTTCTTCCTGCTGCTGTCGGGATTCGTGCTGGCCTACAACTACTCCGACCGCGCGCAGCGTGGTCAGCTGAACGCAAAAAAGTTCTGGATTGCGCGCATTTCGCGGCTGTACCCGGTGTATTTGCTGGCGTTGCTGGTATCGACCGGAATGCTGATGGAGGAATGGCGGGCGAGGTCGCATGGGCAGTTTGCGCTGGGGGTGGTGCTGACGCCGCTGCTGCTGCAGGGCTGGAGTCCGTCGCTGTCGACTTTCTGGAACACGCCCGCGTGGACGATGTCCACGGAAGCGTTCTTCTATGTGATTTTTCCGTTCGTGGTTTTGTGGCGACGGCCAAAGC
>DAHVZZ010000206.1:0-3764 GCA_027323785.1 Acidobacterium sp.
CGGCACTAGCCGTACTTGCGGGGTGTGGCGGTGGAAGTACCGCACCAGCACCAACACAACCCGTGACTCCATCAACCTACCAGGTGACCAGCTCTGCCGTGGTCAACCTGACTGTGCAGTAGCTATCCAGCGGCGATTGCCTCCTGCGGCTCGCGCTAAGAAAGAGTTCAGCCGACCCATTTCCCAGATTCCATGCAATTTCCGAGCGGCTCCTGTCGGATGTTCACCAGATGGCTGGCCGCCTGCTACATGCCTGCCGACCACCAGATTTCAGAACTCATAACCCAAAGGTCGGTGGTTCAAATCCACCCCCCGCAACCATCTGTGGCGCAAATTCTGCCGCGCCGAGCAAATCACATTCCCGTTCAGCAATATACGTTCCATTCGGCTGCGGAGCCATCCGTATCTGATCCATGTGATCTTCGAGCTTTGCCTTCCCTCGGACGGGGTCCTTCCTCAGGATGCAGGCAGATCCCGCACCGCACTGACCACTCGTGCGGTAATTTCGTTGGCAGTGAGAGGTTTCTGAGCGACGGCCAGTGCCAATCTGACTTGGCGAAGTTCGGATTACACATTTCCGAAAAGTTATATAAAGGCTCTGCCACCCATTTTCCGGAGCCATCCGCCGATGCGTATACGAAACTGGATCTTTGTTCTGCTGATTGCCTCTTCCCTGCCCGCTCTCGGCCAATCCGTTTACACAACGCGCCCGAACGATCCGCATGCGGTGTATCTGCAGCGCGGCAGTTTCGGCGCCGTCGCCAATGGAAAAGCGGACGACACAGCGGCCATCCAGGCAGCCATCGACCGCGTTCAGCAGACCACCGGCGCTGGCATTGTTTTTATCGGGCCGGGACGATACCGCATCACCCGGACCATCTACCTGTGGTCAGGTATTCGTCTGATCGGCTATGGCGCGCATCGGCCGACCATC
Source organism: Acidobacterium sp. (assembly GCA_027323785.1). Lineage (GTDB taxonomy): Bacteria > Acidobacteriota > Terriglobia > Terriglobales > Acidobacteriaceae > Palsa-343. Next base: position 935 of record DAHVZZ010000206.1, read on the forward strand.
GTGCTGGGAGCGGGCACGCCCGGCTTCCAGAAAGGGCATGGCTTTCTCGGAACCGGCCGCTACATGCTGCAATTCGCTTCGCAGCGCCCCGCTCCTGGGCAGCCCGTTGTCGACGCCAACGAGTTCACCTTCTACAGCGGCATCAGCAACGTGAATTTCGAAATCGGCCCAGGAAATCCGGCGGCGATCGCGGTGCGCTTCCACGTCGCGCAGCACTCATTCCTGCAGTACATGCGCTTCCAGGTCGGCGACGGACGGGCGGCGCTGGAGGATGTCGGCAACAACGCCAGCGACCTGCGGATCGAAGGCGGCAGGTACGGCATTATCACGGTACGCACCGCCCCAGGCTGGCAATTCCTGCTGATGGATTCGACGCTCACCGGGCAGAGACGTGCGGCCATTCGCACGCAGCAGGCCGGCATGACACTGGTCCGCGACCGCATCTCGCACACGCCAGTCGCCATTGAAATTCCTCCCCACCAAATAGAGGAGCTGTACGCGCACGATCTGCAGTTGCAGGACATCAGCCGGGCAGCGCTCGTGCTGGGCAACGCCGCAAAGACCCACGATGAAATCACCCTGGACCATGTCGTATGCCGCGGAGTGCCACAGTTGGTCGCGGACGAGCCGGGTTCGAAGGGCAGATTTTCGGTCAGAGGAAGTTCGCAGCCGTTCGTCGAGGAACACCTTACCATCGGAGCGATAGTTGGCGCCGACGGACGGGAACAGGGTGTAGAGCTTCACCATCGCGAGCAAATAGGGGTGGGCCGTATTCCTGCCTCGGACATTCCACCGCTGCCACCGGTGAGCGATTGGGTGAATGTCCATGCGCTGGGCGTCAAAGGCGATGGCTCGAACGATACAGCGGCGCTGCAGGCCGCCATCGACTCGCACCGCGTGTTGTATTTTCCGCAGGGGGTCTACCGCGTGACGAACACCCTGCATCTGCGGTCCGACAGCATACTGATCGGCCTCAACCCGGGAACGACGGCCCTTCTGGTCACCAACAACGCAGCGACATTTACCGGGCAAGGCAAAGCGGTGCCGGTGGTGGAGAGCGCAAAAGGCGGAGCCGCGATTCTCACCGGAATCGCAATCGTCACCGAGGATATGGACCAGCGGGCGGCGGCCCTCGTCTGGCGCGCCGGACCGCACTCCATGGTGCAGGACGTGAACCTCCGATGGGGGCTGAGCCCCATTCGTCCCTCGCTGGCAGCCGCGCTGCCCAGACCCACGCAGCCGCCGCGCAGCCCCTGGACCTATCTCGGCACGCAGTATCCCAGCCTCTGGATAAGGGACGGCGGCGGGGGCATCTTCCGCGGCATCTGGACCTCGAACTCCCTGGCGCGAGAGGGCCTGCTGGTGCGGAACACAACCACCCCAGGCGTGATCTATCAGATGTCCTGCGAACATCATATGCATCACGAGACGCGGTTCCATCACGTCTCCGGCTGGACCGTCTACGCGCTCCAAACCGAGGAAGAAAACCCCGCCGGCGCAGATTCCTTTTCCGTCGATCTGAAGGACGCGCACCACATGCTGTTCGCGAATCTGTTTATGTACCGCGTCTCACGCCAGGTTCGCCCAAAGCTGAATGCGGTGGAAGCGGAGAACTCAGCGGATATTCGCTTTGAAAATGTGCATAACTTCAGCATGACGCGGCTCGCCTTCGACAACAGCGTGTTCGACCCGACCACCGGCGTGCAAGTGCGGGCGCATGACTTCACCGCGTTCACCCTCGTGGCCCATCCGCGGATTGCCCCTCCTCCGCCGCTGCCCGCGGGCATCTTTGTACCCGGGGCGCGGCTGCAAAAGCTGGCCGGCGGCTTCAGCAATGCGGATGGACTTGCCGTGGATGGCGCGGGCCATCTGTACTTCACGGACGCGGTCATGCATCGCGTCTACCGGTGGAGTGCAAAAGGCGGGAAGGCGCGTATTCTGACCGATCAGGTGAAAAACCCTATGGCGGTCGCCTATGCCGGCCATGGACAGCTCCTCGTCTTCGATTACAGCAAGGCAGTTTATGCCGTGAACACGAGGACCGGCGCAACCAGAAAGATCCAGCCCCTGCAGGCCCCGCTGAAGGGCACCAGCCTCATCCTTCCCACGGGATTGCACAACACCCTTGCCACCCTCTCCGCGCAGCTGGAGCATCGCGGAGTCATCTACGCGCCCCACAGCAACATGGCGATTGTGGCCCGAGTCGAGAACCAGCCGCGCAGCTACTTCTATCTTCCCGGTACGAGGAAGGCCATCATGGCCGGGGGCAACTGGCTGCCGATGTTGCAGGCCTCGCAGTGGCGGCTCTTTCATGTCGGCCAGTCGCATATGGTGGCGAGTGAGGATGACGGCGCCATCTATCGTGTCCGGCTCGACCGGCTGGACCACCTTTCCGCCACGGACTTCCTGCAGCGAGGTGGAACCAGCGTGGTCACCGACAAGGCCGGCAACGTGTACGTGGCCGCGGGCGAGCTGTATATCTACAATGCTCGTGGAAAGCAACTCGGCGTCGTCGATATCCCCGAGCGGCCTGGCAGCCTCGCCTTTGGCGGTCCAAACAAAAAAACGCTCTTCATCGGAGCTCGGCATTCGCTCTTCTCACTACAGACGATGGTCAGCGGACGATAGCCGCCGGAACTGGCCGGCGCGGGAGAGCTCCCGCCGGCTTCCGGCATCGAGCGGGCAATCGGCAGACGGTCGCAGATCGATTCAAAACCACCGGATCGGCGATGTCATCCTGTCGCAATCGTCCTGGAAATCACTGCGACTCTGGAGTACGCAGTCAGCCTCGCCCCCAGTGCGCCTGCCGGTGCGCCTCCCGCGCTGCCCT
>DAHVZZ010000226.1:0-3001 GCA_027323785.1 Acidobacterium sp.
GGGAGTGAGGAAGGCGCTGAGGTGGTGATCGAACCACCAGACGATTTTGGGTGAGGCGGAGTATTTGAAGTCGACGATGGCGTTTTCGTCGCCGGTGAAGTCGGCCTCATTGAACAGCGCGCCGGCGCGGTGGACCAGGCCCATGAATTCGTACTGAGCATTGGGCGTGATGCACTCGCGGTGAAAGCGGCTGAAGAGGGACGCGGAGCAGGCCCCATCGAAGCACTTGTCGTGGTAGAAAACGCGGACTTTCAACGCTGGCAACTCCTGTGAATGAACAAATCCCGCAGAATTGTCTAGGATTGCGTGAAGGGTCCGGCGTGTCAAGCGGTGGCGGGCGGATGTTGTGGGTGTCGTAGTCTGATGACAGGGAATTTCTTGAGGAGTCTGGATTGGCGACGATGTTATTTGAGCCGCTGGTGATTCCGGCTAAGCCGTACCGCGCGTATCTTTTTGATCTGGATGGAACGGTGGCCGATTCGATGCCGCTGCACTGGATTTCGTGGCGGCGGGCGGTGGAGGAGCATGGCGGGCATTTTCCTTTGCACCTCTTTTACGACTGGGGCGGGATGCCGCTGGTGAAGAGCGTGGAGCTGCTGAACGAGCGGTTCGGGTACAGGATGTCAGCGCCGGAGGTGGTGCTGCGCAAGGAGCAGCTTTACTATGAACTGCTGCCGGAGCTGAAGCCGATTCCGGCGGTGCTGGCGCACGTGGAGGCGCAGCATGGGCGGATTCCGCTGGCGATTGTGTCGGGGTCACCGCGTGCAGGGATTTATCGCTCGCTGACGCAACTGGGCCTGCTGGACCGCTTTGATGTGCTGGTGGGATCGGAAGATTATGAGCACGGGAAGCCAAATCCGGAGCCGTTTCTAACGGCGGCGGAGCGGCTGGGCGTGGAGCCGCAGGACTGCCTGGTGTTTGAGGACGCGGACCCGGGGATTGCGGCGGCGACCGCCGCGGGGATGGACTGGGTGCGGGTTCCGGTGCACAGGGTTACGGAGTAGAGCGGGCGAATCATCAAAGGCGGCGAACCTGCCGCTGCGCGGATGAGAGAATGGCTGCGTTATGGCTGTTGCCTCTTCTGTCTCCGTAAAAGGGAAGTACCGCCGGGCGCTTCGGGTTATGCTGCTGAGCCTGGTGGCTCTGGTGCTGGTTGTCGCGATGGGCCTGCTGGGCGCGGCGTGGTGGATTCGCCACGACATGTATGCCACGCTGCCGCAGATTAACGGGACGATTCATTTGCCGGGGCTGAAGGCGCCGGTGACGGTGCGGCGCGATCAGCACGGGATTCCTCACATTCAGGCTTCGAACATGGACGACCTGCTGTTTGCGCAGGGCTACGTGACGGCACAGGACCGGCTGTGGGAGATGGACGTGGCACGGCGCTTCGCCGAAGGAGACGTGGCGCAGATCTTTGGCACGGCGGCTGTTCCGCATGACAAGCTGCAGCGCCTGCTGCTGATGCTGCAGACGGCGCAGCGGATTGCAGCAACGATGAGCCCCAGGGAACAGCGTTACTTTGCCGATTATGCGCGCGGCGTGAATGCATACATCCAAAGCCACAAAGACAATTTGCCGACGCCGTTTCGGGTGCTGATGTACAAGCCGCAGCCCTGGACGACGGTGGACTCGGTGGCGATTGGGCTGAGCATGGTGCAGCGCCTGGATACCTTCTGGCCGGATAAGCTGGCGCGCGGAGAAGTGACGGCGAAGATTGGGCCGGAGCTGGCGGCGTATCTGTATCCGACGGGTTCGAAATGGGATCATCCGCCGATCCAGAAGATGCCGCGGGGCGTGATGCCGGAGGGTGGAAAGGCTGGCGCGGCGAAGCGCGGCAAGCTGCAGACCGTCGCCCAGGTGACGCCGGCGGTGTTGGGGGGAGAGTTCCGCGACATGCAGCGGCTGCGGGCGATTGATGGACGGCCGGTTTGCCGGGGCTGTATCCCGGGATCGAACGAGTGGGTGGTTTCCGGGGCGCACACGGCGAGCGGCATGCCGATGCTGTCGAATGACATGCACCTGGATCATCAGATTCCGGATATCTGGTACGAGACTGACCTGGAAGCGGGGGGATTTCATGCGGCGGGGGTGACGATTCCGGGTGTGCCGTTCATTGTTGCGGGGCACAACGATCACGTTGCGTGGGGATTTACGGCGCTTTACGGAGATACGCAGGATCTATACGTGGAGCACCTGAACGGCAAGGGCGAGTATGAGACGGCGACGGGATGGAAGCCGCTGAAGGAGCTGCACGAGGTGATTCCGGTGCGGGGCGGCAAGGGCGTTCCGTTGACGGTGAAGATCACGGATCATGGGCCGGTGCTGAATCCCGTGCTGCCGCATACGCATGAGACGGTGGCGCTCGAGTGGAATGCGTTCAGCCCGGAGGCGGACCGGCTGCCGCTGTATGCGCTGGATTCGGCGACGAACTGGAAGAGCTTTTGCGCGGCATTTCAGCACTGGTGGGGGCCATCGCTGAACGTGGTGTATGCGGATGACAAGGGCAATATCGGGTATCACGCGATTGGGTATATCCCGTACCGTCCAAACGGGTTGATGGGGGTTCCAATCCAGGATGCGAGCCAGCATGAATGGAAGGGATTCATTCCGTTTGACAAGCTGCCGTGGGCCTATAATCCGCGGGGCGGGCTGCTGGCGACGGCGAACGCGCGGGTGACGCCGAACGATGATCCGTGGCCGATTACGTTGGAATGGGCCGCGCCGTACCGGAACCAGCGGATATGGGAGACACTGAGCGGGCGGAAGGATTTGACTCCGGCGGAGATGATGGCGCTGCAGACGAGCGTGTATTCGTCGCTGGACAAGGAGCTGGCGCGGCGGCTGGCGCAAGCGATTGACCACTCGGAGCACCCGGGAAAGCGGCTGCGGCAGGCTGCGGAACTGCTGCAGGGATGGAATGGCGAGATGGGGGTGAACTCGGCGGCGGCGAGCATTGTGGTGCAGGCGAAGGCGGCTTTCTGGCCGATGGTGCTGAAGCCAA
>DAHVZZ010000302.1:0-1845 GCA_027323785.1 Acidobacterium sp.
CATAGGAAGGCGTTACATTGCCTCCGGCCCGCGTGTTGCCCGGGCACAGATAGCATTCCGGATCGTATTGCACATTGGAAAAACCCGAGCTGCGATTCACCTCCCCCTGCCACGGACGGGCGGTGCGATGCGGCGAGACCAGAACCCACTCGCGAAGCAACGGGTTATAGCGGCGATGCGGGAACTGCAGAAAACTGGACAAAGGGCCTCCGATCCGGGCCGCCGCAGTCTGCCGGCGTACCGCTTCCTCTGTGTTCTACCATAGCGTCAACGACCTGGTTTGATGAATGACCTCTTCCAATTCTCCGCGCGTGAGATTGTCGCGCTGCACGACAAGGCCACCGCGCAGTGGCATCGCGAGCCCATCCAGCAGATGGTTTCCGGCACAGATTCTCTGGATGTGGTGCTGGCACAGCACAGAGCCAACTTTGACTTATGGCATGCTGAGGACCTGGCACGAGCCCCGGGAGCAAGCGACCGCGACCTGGCCAACGTCAAACGGTACATCGACCACTACAATCAGCGGCGCAACGACCTGGCGGAGCGTTGCGATCTGCTGCTGCTCGAAGCACTGCAGGTGCGGGGCCTCCCCGGAACCGCCGCAGAACTACACTCCGAGAGCCCCGGGCTGATGATCGACCGCCTCTCGATCCTCGCCCTCAAGCTCTACCACACCCAGGAAGAAATCGGACGCCGCGATGCTCCTGCGGGCCACGTGGAGCGCAACCGCGAACGACTACTGCTGCTGGAAGAGCAGCGCGAGGATCTGACCGACTGTCTGGACCGCCTCTGGTCCGACGTGCTGGAGGGCCGGCGCCGATTCAAAATCTATCGCCAGCTCAAGATGTACAACGACCCGGACCTGAATCCGGCAATTTACAACGCGTGACCCAAACGCGAGACCGCATCCGCCCGGCACGTGCCATGAACCGATATTTCGATGAAAAAACTGATCGTAAACGCTGACGACTTCGGCCTGACCCCCGGAGTGAACCGCTCTGTGATCGAACTGTGCCAGGCTGGCGCACTCACGTCGGCAACGCTCATGGCGACGGCGGAATTTTTCGACGATGCCGTCGCGCTGGCCCGGATCAATCCCGCCCTGGAAGTAGGCTGCCACGTCCAGTTGGTGGACGGAAACCCGGCACTCCCGCCGGCCGAGATTCCGTCGCTGTGCCCCAATGCGCAGGGCCTGCGCCCTTCTCTGGGCAGGTTTGCCGCGGACCTGTATCTGGGGCGCATCCGCGCGGAAGAGATCGAAATCGAGGCTACGGCTCAGATTCGGCGTGTCCTGGCCACGGGCCTGAACGTCTCCCACATCGACACCCACAAGCACACGCACCTGTTTCCGAAAGTGCTCGCCCCGCTGCTGCGAGCGGCGCAGGCATGCGGTGTGCGGGCGATTCGCAATCCTTTTGAGCCGGTCTGGGCGCAGCGCGCAACCCCAGGCGCCTCCGCCGTCAGAAAATTCGAAGTAACGCTGCTGAACACGCGGCTCCGCGCCTTCCGCCGGCTGGTCCGGCAGTCCGGCCTGGCCACCACGGACGGCGCGATCGGCGTACTCGCCACCGGGACCAGCAATGTCCCGGGCGCACTGCAAAGCCTGCTGACGGCGATTCCCGAAGGCATCTGGGAACTGGTCTGCCACCCCGGCTATCCGGACAGGCATCTGGAGCGCGTCCGCACCCGCCTCCGCGGATCGCGCGGCCAGGAGCACCGCGCGCTCCGGGAAATGGTGCCTGACTGCGACGCCGTCCTCGCCTCCTGGCGCGACCTGGCCTGAGCGCCGCAGGAACCGCGCCCTACGCCGCTGCGTAGTACACTCAGCACGCGGCACGGAGAGTA
>DAHVZZ010000058.1:0-1970 GCA_027323785.1 Acidobacterium sp.
AGCGGCAGTTCCCTGATATCCGCACGCGCTGACACTCTCCTGCGCCGGACCGCTCCCTCGACGCAACCGCCATCGTTACAATTTTCCAGGTGAATCCCCGCCGGAGTCCGCCGCGGACGCTCCGCCGGCGAACTCCACGCCGCCTGCGATCAGTGCCCCTTCGACTCCGCCGACTTGCGCTGCTTTTCGCGCTCGAAGAAACGCTCCATGAACTTCGTGTCGAACTCCCCGCGGCGGAATTCATCGTCGCGGAAGATGCAGGCGTGCAGCGGAATCGTCGTATGAATCCCCTCGACCACAAACATCTCGAGTGCCCGCTGCATGCGGGCCATCGATTCCTGCCGATCCGCGCCGTAAGCAATAAGCTTTGCGATCAGTGAATCGTAGTAGGGCGGAACAACCCCTTCGGCATACTGTGCAGTGTCCACGCGAATCCCGTTACCGCCCGGAACATTGAAGGCCGTAATCTTCCCGGCCGAAGGCGTGAACTTCTCCGGGTGCTCCGCGTTGATGCGGCACTCGATCGCGTGCCCTCGGATCGGAATCTCCTCCGGCAGGATGCTCGACAGCTTCTCTCCCATGGCGATGCGCAGCTGCGCCTTCACCAGGTCAATGCCCGTCACCAGCTCCGTCACCGGATGCTCCACCTGAATGCGGGTGTTCATTTCGATGAAGTACAGCTTGCCGTCCTCGTCCATTAGGAACTCGATGGTTCCGGCATTCTGATATCCCACCGCTTCCAGCGAACGCTTCAGCGTTTTGCCGATCTCCTCGCGCATCTGCGGCGTAACCTGCAGCGACGGAGCCTCTTCGATCAGCTTCTGGTGGCGTCGCTGGATCGAGCATTCGCGCTCGCCCACGGAACGAGCCGTTCCATGCTCGTCCGCCAGAATCTGAAATTCGATGTGGCGCGGCCGCTCGATGAACTTTTCCATGTACAGGTCGCCGTTGCCGAAGGCGTTGGTGGCCTCCGTGTGCGCCGCGTGAAAATGACCCGGCAACTCCTCCGGTGAGCGCACCACGCGCATGCCGCGTCCGCCACCGCCCGCCGAAGCCTTCAGAATGACGGGGTAGCCGACAGTCTTCGCCCATTCGAGAGCTTCGCCCTCGCTCTGGATCACCCCGTCGGAGCCGGGAAGAATCGGCACTTTGGCCTTCTTCATCGCCTGGCGCGCCTTCTCCTTCTCGCCCATCAGCCGCGTCACTTCCGGAGGCGGCCCAATGAACTTGATATTCGAAGCACGGCAGACTTCAGCGAAATTGGCATTTTCGCTCAGCAGACCATAGCCGGGGTGGATGGCATCCACGTCGGCTATCTCGGCTGCGCTGATCACCGCCGGGACGTTGAGATAGCTCTCCGCCGAACGGGGAGGCCCAATGCAGATGGCCTCGTCGGCAAAGCGCACGTGGAGCGAATGACGGTCGGCCTCGCTGTAGATGGCGACCGTACGCAGCCCCATTTCCTTGCAGGCGCAGATCACGCGCAGCGCGATCTCCCCGCGATTGGCAATCAGAACCTTACGCATAGCTGGGCGGACGGAGGGCAAAGAGAGGTTGTCCGTATTCAACCGGCTGACCGTTCTGCACAAAACGCTTTACGATCTCGCCTGCGGCGTCGCTCTCGATTTCATTCATCAGCTTCATCGCTTCCACGATGCAAAGCACCTGGCCGGACTCAACCGTGTCGCCGATCTTAATGAAAGCCGGCGTACCGGGCGAAGGCGATTCGTAGAATGTGCCCACAATAGGCGACTTCACGATGTGGAGCGAAGCATCCTCGGACGCCGCCGCGGGTTCCGGTGCCGGAGCAGCCGCATGGCTCGCGGACGCGACCGCATGCATGGCCGTGGGAGCCGTATGCACGGGCTGTGCCGCACTCTGCGCCGAGAGCAGCCGCGCAACAGCCGCCAGATCCGCTCCGCCTTCCTGGGCAAACTTGATGCGTACCTTCAGGTCGCCTCGCTCCAGGT
>DAHVZZ010000335.1:0-1716 GCA_027323785.1 Acidobacterium sp.
CTGGCTGACCTTTACCCCCGCCCTCTGCTGGGTGCAGGACCCGCTGACGGTCACTCCCGCGTCCATTCGCGCCTGGCAGCAGGCGACGCGCTGGAGGCACTCGATCACGAGCTGACCTTGGCCGTGATGATCCTATCGGACATCATGGAGCGGCGGCGAATCAGCGAAACGGAACTGTCACGGCTGATGCAGGCCGCCGCCCGTATCGGCGCGGCGCGCGACCTGATATCCCGGGCGGAGGCGCACCATGGCGCTTGACTACGCTTCCGTCGCGGCGTTGCTGGACGCGCACGCCGATGAGATGCGCTCGCGCTCGGAGCCACCGCCCGCTGAGGAAATGCCGCTGACCGTCTACGACGACGAACCGATGGCGGGCAAGACGGCGCACCAAGGCTCCGAGCGGGCACGAACGCGTGAACGCTTACGCGATAACCGCCGGAGCCCGGACTGGCCGCAACCCCGCCCCATCGCCCATGAGCTCCGACCGGTCCCGCCGTTCCAGCCAGAGACGCTCCTGCCCGAGGTGCTGCGTGCATGGGTGATGGACGAGGCCGAGCGCATGCCCTGCCCGCCGGATTACGTGGCGGCGGCGGCGCTGGTGGCGCTCGGCTCCCTGATCGGCGCACGATGCGCAATCAAGCCCAAGCAGAATGATTCGTGGCTGATCGTCCCCAACTTGTGGGGCGCGGTCGCGGGAGACCCCTCCACCAAGAAGTCACCGGCGCTCGACGCAGGGCTCCGGCCGCTCGATAGGTTGATCGCGGACGCCCACGAGACGCACGAGACGGCAAAAGGACAGCACGAGGGCGAGATGCTGGTCTACGACGCCCGGAAAGACGCGATCGAGAGCCGCGTCAAGCTGCAGGCGAGGAAGTCGGGCCAGGGCCTGGCCGAAATTGCCCGGGAACTGGGAGATCTGACCGCGCCCGAGGTGCCCAAAGAGCGGCGTTACAAGACCAATGACACCACCGTCGAGAAGCTGGGCGAGCTGCTGCGGGACAATCCCGGTGGGATTCTGGCAAAACGCGACGAGCTGGTTGGCCTGATCGCCAGCTGGGACCGGGAGGGACGCGAGGGTGAGCGGGCATTCTGGCTGGAAGCCTGGAACGGCAATCAGCACTTTGACACCGATCGCATTGGCCGCGGCCATGTCCGGATCGAGAACGTCTGCGTATCCCTGATCGGCGGCATCCAGCCCGACAAGCTGATCGCCTATCTCGAACAAGCGGCCAACGCGCTCGCCAACGACGGCATGCTGCAACGATTCCAGATGCTCGTCTATCCCGATCATCGGGACTGGGAATGGCGAGACATGTCACCGGACAAGGAGGCCCGGGACGCCGCCTATGCCGTGTTCGAGAAGCTGGCCGCCACGGACCCGGTGGCCCTCGGGGCGGCTCCGGCGGATGACTTCGCCAAGTTCCCCTACTTCCGGTTCGGCCTCGAAGCGCAAGAGGTTTTCATCGAGTGGTCAACGGACTTGCACCGAAACCGCATCGAGAGAGAGGAAAATCCAATCGTCCGGCAACACCTGGCGAAATACGACAAGCTGTTTCCGGCCCTGGCGCTGATCCTGCACTTGGTCGATTGCGTACATCTCGGCATCACCGGGCCGGCGACCAAGGATGCGGCCCTGCGGGCGGCCGCCTGGTGCGAGTACCTGGAAGGACACGCGCGCAGGTGCTATGGACTGCTCGCCGATGCGGGACTGAGGGC
>DAHVZZ010000344.1:0-1813 GCA_027323785.1 Acidobacterium sp.
GCCGCGCCGCCGCCCGCGCATACAGGTGCGCAATCAGGTCCGGATCGCGCCGCAGCGGCACCCCCAGCGCCTGCGCCACCGCTTCCCGCGTCAGATCGTCTTCCGTCGGACCCAGCCCGCCCGAAAGCACCACAATGTCCACTCGCCCCAGCGCATGGCGCACCGCGTCCGCCAGATGCTTCAGCTTGTCCCCCACGATCGTCTTGAACGTGACGGCAACACCCAGCTCATTCAGCTTTTCTGTCAGGTAAAGGGAGTTGGTATCCTGGCGGAACGGAGTCAGCATCTCCGACCCAGCCGCGATTATTTCCGCGTTCATCGATCTCCCCGGTCAGGTCCGCTCTCCGGCGGCTTCGCTACACCAGCCGCCAGCCTTCCACGCCTAATGCAACATGATACAGGGCGCTGCTCGTCGCCAGCAGCGCTCCCCCGCCCGCCACAAACGTGAAGCCCACAATCCCGGCCCCCGCCAGCACCAGCCGTGCTTCTCCGTTCGGCGTAATCGAGACCACCCCCCGCCGTCCGCCCATCGAAGCCGAAACGTACACATTGCCGGCCACATCCACCGCCAGCCCCTGCGGTCGCCCCAGCCCCCGGTACAGTACTCCGATGCCCCCGTCGCGGTTAATCGCGTACACCACGTCGTTGCTCGACGTCGTCGGGCCCGCTACGTACAGCGTCCCATCCGGCCCAAACGCCAGGTGGTACGCCGCCACGCTCGGCTCCAGCGTCGCAAACACAAAAATCTGCCGGTCCGGCGCAATCTTAAATATCGTCCCGCTGCGGTCGCCCACGTACAGGTTCTGCTCCGCGTCGAACGCCAGCCCCGTCGCCACGCCCATCCCTTCCGCGTACACGCTCGCCGCACCGCCCCGGGTCACCCGGTACACCTTGCCCTCGTGCCGCGAGGAAACATACAGGTTCTCCTCGAAATCCAGCGCCAGCCCCGTCGCATTCACAATGCCGCTCGCAAAAGGCTGCATGTCCCCGCCGTGTTCCACCCGGAACACCGACACCGGCGTCTCCTGCCCCCTCTGTCCGCTGTACGTCACATAAATATTTCCCGCGCGGTCCATCGCCGGATTCCCAACCGCATGAATCCCGTTCGCCACCAGGCTGGCCACCCGCATCTCCACCGCGTTGCTCTGCGCGCCATTCTGCAAAATCCGCAGCCGTCCCGAGTCCGCCTCATCCGGCACGCGGAACACCAGCCGCTCATTCCGCGTCAGCAGCACCGGCGCCGCCAGCTCGCCCAGCATCGGAACTGGCCGCCGCCATTCCGTTCCCTCACCCTTTTCGCTCTTCATTCCCACCGGCCCCAGGTTCGCTCCCCGGACTTCGACTTCACCGCCCGGCATCGCCGCATCGGGCATCACCGCGTCAATGCGCGGCGTCGTGCTCGCCTCCGATTTCAGAATCCTTACCATCCCCTCTCACCACTCCGCCAGCCTTCACCCGGCCAGCCCTTTTTCCGCTACCCGCCTCTTAGCTACCCGCTCCTTAGCGATCAGCTTTTTAGCTAACCGCCTTTCGCGAACCGTCCCTCGCTAACCGCTTTTCGCTAACCGCTTTTCCGCGGCCCGCTCCTCAGCTACCTCACCACCAGTGCCGCACAATCAGCATCACGGCCACTCCATAAACGCCCGCCGCCAGATCGTCCAGCATAATCCCCGTCCCGCCATGCAGTTCCTAGAACTTCCGCACCGGCCACGGCTTCGTAATGTCGAACAGCCGGAACAGCAGCAGCGCCAACAATGCGTGGCCCCAGTCCACCGTGGCCGCGGCCAGCGTCAGCCACTGCCCCGCGACCTCG
>DAHVZZ010000370.1:0-4742 GCA_027323785.1 Acidobacterium sp.
CGCTGTAGTACGCCGGCATCAGCGGCACCCACAGCAGCAGACTGCCCAGGCTGATGATCTGCGTCGGCCGGTAATTGCTCACATCGTGGCGTCCGAGCGAGAGGCACAGCAGCGCCTCGGTCGCAAATGCTACCCACGAAGTTACAATCCAGCGCTTCCCGTGTTCGGCGCGGCGGCTCACCCCGTAGGGCAGAATAAACAGGATCAGCACGATGATCAGCACCGACTCCAGCTGGCTTGCCCCCGTGGGCCCTCCGCTCGCCGGATTCACCGGCGGATAGATACCCGGGCTGGCGGCGACGTAAATCGCCAGCGGAACCATCAGCAGCAGCACCAGGCCCCCTGCTTTCGCCATGCGCACCGCGCGCGATGCATTCTTCGGATGCCGCCAGTGCGCGGCCAGCGCCGCCGCCAGAACGCACCACAGAAACACAATCGCCAGCGGGAAGAACACTCGCGCATATCCGGTCCAGTTCAGAAACAGCTTGCCGCTGTTATGCCCGTCCAGCCACGAGATGGAGCCCAGCGCCAGCGCGGCCGACCACAACAGCAGGGCCGCCCGGCTCCAGCGCGCCAGCTCGCCGCGATCCGCCTCGTAAATCCGCAGCAGCCACGCCACCAGCGGCAGGCTGGCCCATCCGTAGAGCTGCGTGTTCATATGCACGGGCATCCAGCGGCCGTAGCTCCACTCGCCCAGCCATCGGCCCGGATGCGGCCACAGCAGCAGCACCGCCAGCCCCACGCCGATCGCGTTGGACAGCGACATCCACGCGACCGCGTACCATGCCGTCAGCGTCAGCACGCTGGGCGTCCCCGCCTCCGCGGAGTTTCTCCGCGGCGCGGAGGCGGTCATCCGATTCTCCGGCGTCTTCAGGATCTCAGCTGTTGTGGAGTAGTTCATGGCCCGTATTCCGAATCCTCAGTTCAGTGCCGGCTCGCAGATTCTTCCGTCCCGCATCTCCACCAGACGATCGCAGCGCCGCGCCAGTTGCCGATCATGCGTCGCCATCACCAGCGTGATGCCTTCGTGCTCCACCAGCTCTAGCAGCAGCTCGAAGATCTGTCCGCTGGTGCGTTCGTCCAGCGATCCCGTCGGCTCGTCGGCCAGCAAAATCTGCGGGCGGTTCATCAGCGCACGGCACAGCGCCGTCCGCTGGCGTTCGCCTCCGGATAGCTTCTGGATGCGCTGCCGCAGGCGATGGCTCAGGCCTGTGCGCTCCGCCAGCTGCGCCAGCCGTTCCCGTGCCGCCTCGCGCGGAGTTCCCGCCGCCACCGCCGGAATCATGCAGTTTTCTTCGAGCGTCAGATCCGGAATCAGATTGTGGAGCTGAAAGACGAACCCGACCTCATGCCGCAGCAGCTGCAGCGAAGTGCGACGATTCGCCGGCTCTCTTCCGTTCACGCGAACCTGCCCGCGGTCCGGCTCGTCCAGTCCGCCCAGCAGATGCAGCAGTGTGCTCTTGCCGCAGCCCGAGGGGCCGCAGAGGGCCACGGATTCGCCGGCCTCCGCCGTCAGGCTTACGCCGTTCAGCACCTGAATCGCGCCGTCGTCGTAGCTCTTCCACACATCCTCGACGCGAACGATCGTGTTCGCGGATTCGGAAGACCGCGCATGAAAGCCGTTATTCAAAGCGCAGCGCCTCCACCGCTCGAACGCGCGTCGCATAGAACGCCGGATAGAGCGCTCCGGCAATGCCCGTGGCGCAGGCCAGCAGCACCACCGCCAGCATCACCAGCGGCTGCAGCTGCGAATCCACATAGCCGTGCAGCGCTGGAATCAGCTTCAGCGCGTACACCGCCCCGGCGCCCAGCAATAACCCCAGCAGCGCGCCGGCCGCGGATACCACCCCCGATTCTCCGAAGATCACCGCCGCGATCTGCCGGTTTGAAAAGCCGTTCACGCGCAGAATCGCAATCTCGCGAATCCGCGTAAATACGGACATGATCATCGTGTTTGCCACGCCCAGTCCGCCGAGGATCAGCCCGCATCCGCCCACCGCCCACGCCGTCGCCTTCAAAATGCGGAACTGCGTGTAGGTGCGGTCGAACTCCTTGTCCTTCAGCGCGATCAGATCGGGATAATGCCGCGCTACCCTGCGCTTGAACGCCGCGGCCTCGCTGCGATTCTTCAAATCGATGGTGATCACCGACGACTGTCCCTTGCGATGGAAGAACGCCTGCGCCGTCGCCAGCGGCATAAACACGCCGCCGTCCTCGAAGCCGTTGCTCATCTTCAGCACGCCCACCACTTTGAAGCTTCCGTTGCCGATGGCCACCGTGCTGCCTTCGTGCGCGTGCAGAAACGCCGCCGCGCGCTGTCCCAGCAGCACGCCGTCCGGGTCCTTCGCAAAATCGCTTCTGTTGCCCGCCATCCACTTCGCATCGCTCAGCCGCGCATCCTCCGGCGTAATGCCGAAGCAGGTGATGATGGGGTGATCGGTGCTCGAGACCACGCCGAACAGCATCGGCCACGCGTGTTTCACCTCGCTCCAGCTGCCGATCTCCTTCACCGCATCGTTGGGCACGCTGCTGAAGAACAAATCGGAGACATTCTTCTCGAAGACGATCATCTGGCTGTTCTTCGAGAGCAGGCCCGAGAACATGCCCACCGCTCCCTGCAAAATCGTCACCACCGTCAGCATCAGCGCCACGCTGAAGGCGATCCCCGCCACGCTCATCAGCGTCCGGATGCGGTGCCGCGCAAGGTTGGTCAGAATCAGTTTGAAAAAAATCATAGGCCGAATGCGGGCGCCGCTTTTGTCAGAGCCGCCATCTCGCCCTCAAACCGCTTCTGGGTTTCCGATAAAAACGCAAGCGCCTCGCGCCGATGGATCAGCTTGTCGATGGTGCGCGACCCCAGGCGCATCATGCGCGCCGCCTGCGCAAATGCATCGCCCACTCCGTAGAAGAGGGCCTGGTTGGGACGTTGCAGCTGCGCATCGCGCGCGCCCGTTTTGCCGCTTTCGCCGGCAGGGAAGAGCACGTCCTTTAAGTCGTCCATGGTCTGGTAGCCCAGGCCCCAGTAAACCGCCAGGCACTCCAGTCTGCGAACCTCGGCCCGGAACGCGCCGCCCATCAGCGCCGGCAGCACCAGCGAAAGCCGGATCAGCGATACCGTCTTTCCCATGGCCACCTGGTGCGGCAGCCGCAAGCCGCTGGGCAGGGCAGAGAAGTGCAGGTCCTGGCTTTGTCCGTTCAGCAGGCCGGTTACGCCCAGATGCTGCTCCAGATAGCGCAGCGCGCGCTGCTGGACTTCCGGCTCCAGTCCGGCCACTGCCTGCCACACCAGCGCATACGCGCGGTTGATCAGCGCCAGCGCCGCCAGCATGGCCGTGCCTTCGCCGTACAGGTGATGCACACAGGGAGCGCCGCGGCGTTCCGCTGCATTGTCCATTGCCGGAAGATCGTCAAAAAGCAGCGAGGCCGTGTGGAAGTACTCGATGGCCACCGCCAGCGATTCCGCATTTTCGTCCGTCTTGCCGAACGATCGGGCTACGCGGTAGGCGAGCTCCGCCCGAATCATGCTGCCCGGGTTGCGCAGTGTCTCCCGAAGCGCCCCGGCCAGATTCCCTTCAATTCCCTGCGAAACCGGCAGACTTCGAATGAATGCTTCGTGCAGCCGGACACGCGTCTGAGCGTCCATTTCTGTCCCGTCCATCAAAATTGCTCCATGCGTGTGCTGTTCTTTTTCTGACGACGGCCTCCTCAAAAAGTCGATCCGGATATCCGGGCTGTTGCGAATCGTGCCCGCTTTTCCTGTAGTTTCTTTACAGTAGACCATGCCTGAACCGGCGTGGATTACGCCTCCATGACAAAGCCATGACATCTTGCCGAGATAACCCGGACCGACTTTTGGCTATGCCATGATGATATTCAGCATTTACCCGACGCGACTGCCGCCTGCCCTGCTCGCCGAACGCTCCGGTGATCATTGATCCATCCGGGCGCCGGACCTGATCGCCACTTCCGGGCGTCGCGCCACAACAGCGCGGAATTGCGCGCAGCTAACCCACACATAATGGAGAAATTCGCTTGAGTCGATTTGCAGAACTCGTCTCCCGCCGCAGCGCTGGCTGCCGATTCCCATCCTTCCGCCGGGCTGTTGCGGCTCTTGTCGCCGCGCCTCTGGCCTTTGCCACCATGGCAATTTCTGCATCGGCCCAGACCCAGTTCGACGTCAATCCCGCGCAGAGCACCGTGCACTTCGGCCTGGCCGACACCCTGCACGCCTTCGGCGGCGTCTTCAAAATCACCTCCGCCGATTTCACCTTCAGCCGCAAAACTGACAAAATGGGCGGTGAAATCATCGTCGCCGCGGCCAGCGGCAACAGTGGAACCGCCGCGCGCGATCGCAAGATGAAGAAAGAAGAGCTGAAGGCGAAGCAGTATCCCGATATCACCTTCCAGCCCAGCAGCTTCACCGGTCAGATTCCCACCTCCGGAACCGGCCAGATCCAGGTCAGCGGCACCTTTACACTCCTCGGCAAGCCGCACCCGCTCACCGTGCCCATGACCGTCACCGTCAGCGGCGCCAACTGCACCGCCACCGGAACCTTTGAGGTCCCCTACATCCAGTGGGGCCTCAAAAATCCCAGCATGCTCTTCATCCACATGCAAAAACAGGTGAAGATCGATCTGAAGCTCGTCGGCCAGCTCAAGCCGGCCGCTTAAATCTGGATCGAAGGCAGACCGGATCAAGGGGGCTCGCGCAGAGCCCCTTTTTCACGGCAGGATCGGTGCCT
>DAHVZZ010000375.1:0-4655 GCA_027323785.1 Acidobacterium sp.
CTGCGCATGCCGCAGCCGCTCGCCATAGCGATACAAATCCTCCAGCAGCGCCGACTCCATCCGCGCCCCCAGCTCGTCCACCCTCTGCTGCCGTACGTGAATCAGATCCATCAGCCGCACCGTCATCGACTCCACGCGCACCCGCTCCAGCGCGTGTCGCGCCTGCATCATCCCATAGCGAATCCCGCGCTCCAGCCGCACCGCCAGATCCTCGAGTTCCTCGCCCACGCGATACTGGGCCGCTGTCACCAGCTCCGCCGCGGCCGAAGGAGTCGGCGCCCGCAAATCCGCCACAAAATCCGCAATCGTAAAATCCGTCTCGTGCCCAACGGCGGAAACCACCGGCAGATCCGACGCCGCAATCGCCTCGGCCAGCATCTCGCTGTTAAACGGAGCCAGATCCTCCAGCGATCCGCCGCCCCGCGCAATCACAATCACATCCACTTCGCGCGTCTTGTTGAAGTACGCAATCCCCGCCGCCACTTCCGCCGCCGCGCTCTCGCCCTGCACTACCGTCGGATACAGCAGCACCTCCAGCCCGGCATGCCGCCGGTGCGCCACATTCACAAAATCCCGAATCACTGCACCCGAAGGCGACGTCACAATCCCCACACACTTCGGATACCTCGGCAGAGGCTTCTTCCGCTCCGCCTCGAACAGTCCGCGCGCCTTCAGCTTGGCCTTCAGTTGCTCAAACGCCAGTTGCAGCGACCCCGCGCCCAGCGGCTCCATCGTCTCGCCCAACAGTTGCATCTGCCCGCGCTGCTCGTAGATCGTAATCTTCCCGCGCACCAGCGCCTGCAAACCATCCTGTGGCCGAAATCGCAGCAGCGACGCCTGCCGCCGGAACAGCACTGCCGGCAGTTGCGCATCCCCATCCTTCAACGTGAAGTAAATGTGCCCCGACGGGGCCACGCGCAGATTCGAAATCTCGCCCTCAACCCACAGGTCCGCAAATCTGCGCTCCAGGTGTGTCCGCGCTTCAGCGACGAGATCTCCCACCTTCCAGATGCGGCGCGTATCTTCCACCTTCGCAGGCGATTCAAACAGCAGCCCCATCTGCGCATCATCGGGTTCGGATTGTCCAGAGCTTCGGCGCACCACTTCTGAGTCTACCGCCGCCAGCGCGAGATCACCCACAGCAGCAACGAAAGCAGCACGCTCAACAGCAGCGAGGTCGCCAGCGGAAAGTAAAACGTAACATTCTTTCCGCGATAGCGGATGTCGCCCGGCAGCCGCCCCAGCGGCACGCCGAATTTGCCAAACAACATCACCAGCCCGCCGGCCACAACCAGCAGCAGCCCTAGTCCAATCAGCATCCGCCCCAAACTAAACATTTCTCCTTCAGTTTAGAACCCGCTCCCTCGCGGTTGACGTGCAACCCAATCACGTTTAGCTTCATGAGCAATCCGGTCTTCAGGAGAACCATGACCAGCCTGAGCCTTGCCGCCGGCATTCTCTGCCTCCTCTACGCGCTCCTCGACGCCTTCCAGACGGTCATCCTTCCGCGCCGTCCCAGCGGTGCATTTCGCCTCACCGGCGCCTTCTACGTTGCCACCTGGACCCCCTGGAAGTTCTTCGCCCTGCGCATCCACCATCCGCGTAAACGCGAAACCATGCTCAGCATCTACGGACCGCTTTCGCTCGTCCTCCTCATCGCCGTCTGGGCTGTCGCCGTCATGGTGGGCTTCGCGCTCATCTTCTACGGCCTCGGCTCGCCCTTTCACGATCCCCTTCTGCTCGAACCCCTGCACTCTGACTTCTACGTCAGCGGCACCACGCTCTTCACCCTCGGCCTCGGAGACGTCACCCCCATCACCTGGCTCTCGCGCGGCCTGCTCGTGCTGGAAGCCGGCATCGGCCTCGGCTTTGTCGCCCTCGTCATCGGGTACTTCCCCGTCCTCTACGGCGCATTCTCCCGCCGCGAAGTCAACATCTCGCTCCTTGACGCCCGCGCCGGTTCGCCACCCAGCGCCGCCGAACTCCTTCGTCGCCACGCCTTCCCCGGCGGCGAAGACGCTCTCATCCAGCTCCTCGAAAAATGGGAGAACTGGTCCGCCGAGCTCCTCGAAAGTCACATCTCGTATCCGTTGCTGTGCTATTTCCGCTCCCAGCACGCCAACCAGAGCTGGCTCAGCGCGCTCGTCGCCATCCTTGACGCCTGCGCCCTGCTCATCTCCGGCATTCAGGAAAAACCCGCCCGCCAGGCCCAGCTTACCTTCGCCATGGCCCGCCACGCGCTCATCGATCTCACCCAGATCTTCTCCATGCGGCCCTGTACGCAGATGCCCGACCGCCTACCGCACGAAAACTTCCAGCGCCTCCACGATCAGCTCTGCGCCGAAGGCGTCCGCATCTGCCGCGATGGCGATATCGAAGCCCGCCTCCGCAAAATGCGCGCCCTCTACGAAGGCTATGCCCACCCCCTCGCAGACCATCTCTGCATGGCCTTGCCGCCCTTCATCACAGACCACCCCCGCAAAGACAACTGGCAGAACGTCGCCCGCCTCCGCGCCGAAGCCGAAGGCAAATTCGCTGCCGAACCTGAAAACCCCAATCCCGTCCGTTACGTCGAAGACTCCGATCACCTGTTCTGACTTCCGCAGGAATCTCTCTGCCCCTTCCGGCTCAGCTCTTCGTTCGCACAATCTCCCGCAGCTCGCTCAGCAGCGCGTAGATCGTCTTCCCGCCCGCGCCACGCACATGCCTCGGCATACCCACGAGCCGCTCAATCGTGGACGCAACCATGCTGCCGCGCCTCAGGCCAAACGTCCCCAGCACGCCCGCCAGTTTGTGCGCCAGATCCCTCGCAATGATAGGCGCCGCCCGATCCTCTGGAACTCGCAGCCACCGCCAGCATTCGCGCTCCAGCATGTCCAGGCGGTTCAGCAGCATCGCCCGGTTCTCCCTCCACAGCGCATTCATCTGCACTTGCACGTCGGCGCACGGCTCGTCGCGCCTCGACCTCACACTCTCGTTGACCGCTATCGCTGACTCCATCCCGCACCTCGGCTCTTGGCCTCAACGCGTTCATCGGAGGAAATCAGAGGAACTTGAGAGCGCCGGCCGCCTGTTCCCGCGCTATTCCCAAAATGAATCAGGGGAGCCTATCCAGGCTCCCCTGACTCCACTGCATATTGATTTCCGTTTTACGCCGTCACCGGCTCCAGCAGCCGCGCCCAGCGCCGCTCCCCGCGCGCCGCATGCGCCTGCTTGTGATACGCATAGCCCGCGATCAACGGCAGCGCCAGCGTCGCTTCGCTGTACACCATCTGCTCAAAGGTCGTGTCCACCTTGCCCCACGAGCTCGCTTCCTTCAGCGTGCTCGATGATAACGCCCCGTCCCGCACATCGGCCACCGTCACCTGTACGGCGTACTTGTGCATCGGCGCTTCATTGCCCAGTACATCAGCGGCAACCACAATGTCCTGCGCAAAATTCTTCGGAACGCCCCCGCCAATCATCAGCAACCCGGTCGTCGGATTCGCAATCTTCAGCTGCGTCAGCTCGTAAAAATCCTTCGCCGAATCAATCGAAACCTTCGGCTTTCCCTGCCGCGCATGCTGGTGCGCCACCAGTCCAAAGCCTGCTGAGCAGTCGCTGAAGGCCGGCACGAAAATCGGCACATCCTTCTCATACGCCGCCAGCACGATGGAATCCACGCCGCCCTTCGCCGGCGTCTTGCCTTCCTTTTCCAGATATGCGCCCATCGCCTTGATAAACTCGCGCGAGCTATACGGCCGCGGCTCCAGCGAGTTCGCAATCTTCTCCGTCGTCTCGTCGCAGATGCGCAGCTCTTCCTCATCAATCAGCGTGTCGTAGATGCGGTCGATCATCAGCTCGCGCAGCGTGGCGTCTTCGGTGCCCTGCTTGAACAGATCATCGGCAATCCAGTGCTGAAAGCCCAGTGCCTCGAAGAAGTCCTGGTCCACAATGTTCGCGCCGGTCGAAACCACCGCGTCCACCATGTTGTTGCGAATCAGATCGATGAAAATCTGCTTCAGCCCGGCGCTGATCAGCGACCCGGCCAGGCACAGGATCACCCCGCACTCCTGGTCGCGCAGCATCCGTTCGTAAATCCCGGCCGCACGCGCCAGGTCACGCGAGCTGTAGGCCATATGCTCCATCGCATCCACCAGCGGCACCACGTTGTGCTGCTTGATGTCGATGTGTTGAATGGGGTGGGTAAGAAGTTCTTTTTTCGTAGGCATATCCCTTCCAGAATACCAATTTCAGGGCCATATTCCGGTGAATTTCCCGCTCCGGAACACCGAATTTTCCGCCCCCCGGAAACCGGCTCCCAGCCGCTCCGTTCTTGGCCGCCGCTTAATCTCCGCCGCGTATACTCATGCCCATGAAACTCCACCGTCTCGCCGCCCTTTGCCTCATCCCGCTCGCCGCTGTTCCCGCCTGCTTCGCCTGGGGAGCCAAAGGCCACCGCATCATCAACCACCTCGCCATCCAGACCCTCCCCGTCAGCGTACCCGCCTTCCTGCGCTCCCCCGCCGCCCTCGATGAAATTACGTACCTCGGCCCCGAGCCCGACCGCTGGCGCTCCCCCGCCGAACCCGAACTCGACGCCATGCAGGCCCCCGATCACTACATCGACCTCGAACTCGCCGACCGCATAGCACCGCTCCCCCGCGAGCGCTATC
>DAHVZZ010000381.1:0-5396 GCA_027323785.1 Acidobacterium sp.
ACAAGATCGCATCGGGCGGTTTTGCTCCGGAAGCGCTGTGGTGGGCTTCGATCGCATTTCTGGTTGCGTTTGCCGTTAAGGTTCCGATCTTCCCACTGCACGGCTGGCTGGGCGATACGATCAACGAAGCGCCGACGGCCATGGCAATGGTGGTGGCGGGAAAGCTCGGCCTGTATTCGATTTTCCGGTTCAATCTTGGACTCTTCCCGCATCAGGCGCGGGAGATTGCACCGCTGATGATCGTCCTGGCGGTAGTGGGTTTGATCTACGGTGCGCTGCTGGCGCTGGTACAAAACGACATGCGGCGGCTGGTGGCCTACTCGATCCTGAGCCATCTGAGCTTCTGCACCCTGGGCATCTTTTGCTTCTCGCTGGCAGGGCTGAATGGCGCGGTCTATCAGACAATCAGCGAGGCGCTGACCGGCGGAGCCCTGCTGGTCCTGATGGCGTTTCTGTACGACCGCTACGCCACCTACGATATGGCGCTGTTCGGCGGGCTGGCTGCGAAGATGCCGGTGTCCTGCACGCTGTGGGTGGTGACGGCGCTGGCGCTGGTCGGATTGCCGCTGTTTAACGGGTTCGTCGGCGAGTTCCTGGTGTTAAGCGGCAGCTTTGCCTCGCATCCGGGGTGGGTGGCCGGGGCGACGGTTGGCGTGATTCTGAGCGCGTCGTACATGTTCTGGATGGTGCAGCGAATCTTTTACGGCCAGGAGTCGTCGCTGGTGTCTACGCGGCCGCACCTGGATCTGGGCTTCCGCGAACAGATTGCCCTGTGGCCGATGGCGGTGCTGATGGTGGTGATGGGAGTGCTCTCTCCCTACTGGATCCGCGCCATCAACAGCGCCATGAGCGGACTGGCAGATCAACCGGCGGCGGTATCGCAGGCGCGGGCGATCGCACCGGGCGTCCTCCACCACCCGATGCACACTTCCTCTGCGGCGGTGGCCGTAGTTCTGGAGAAGCGATGAACGCGGCCTTCAGTATTCTTCCCGAGATCGTTCTGACCGTGGGCGGCGTCAGCGTCATGCTGGGCGACGCGATGATGGGTCAGTCAGCCAGCCGGAAGCGGCTGGGATGGGTGGCGGTTTTCTGGGCACTGGCCGCGCTCGGCGCGAGCCTGTGGCAATATACGCTGCCCGCCGGAACAGCGTATTTCGGCGAGGTGCGGGTCGATGCCTTCAGCATCTTCTTCCACGTCCTGATCTCGGGCATCGTGCTGGCGTCGCTGCTGATTGTGCTCGACACTGTGACGGATACGACGGAGGGCCTGGGCGAACTCTTTGCGCTGATCCTGTTTGGCGCGGTGGGCATGGTGCTGATGACCTGCGCCGCGGATCTGCTGCTGGTCTTTGTGGCCCTGGAGATTTCGTCCATATCGACATACATCATGGCCGGATTCCGGAGGAAGACTGCCAAGGGGCCGGAGTCGGCACTAAAGTATTTCCTGCTGGGCAGCTTTGCCACTGCGTTTTTCCTGTACGGAATTGCGCTGGTGTTTGGGGCTACCGGGTCGACCAATATGGATTATCTGGCGGCCCATCTGACCAGTCCAAATGTTCCGGTGCTGCTGTACGGCGGGCTGGCGATGATTGTGGTTGGGCTGGGCTTCAAGGTGTCGGCTGCTCCCTTCCATGTATGGACGCCGGATGTGTACGAGGGCGCGCCCTCGCCGGTGGTGGCGCTGATGTCGACGGCGCCGAAGGCTGCTGCCTTTGCGGTGCTGCTGCGGATTGCTTATGGGGCCTTCCCGGTTCTGCAGGCGCACTGGGAGCCGGTGTTTTGGTGGCTGGCGGTGCTGTCGATGACCATCGGGAACCTCGGGGCTCTGCGGCAACGGAATGTGAAGCGGCTGCTGGCGTACTCGTCGATTGCTCATGCGGGTTACCTGCTGGTGGCGTTTACCGCCTTGTCGGCGGATGGGATTGCGGCTGCGAGCTTCTATGCGGTGACTTACGCGGCGATGAATGTGGGCATCTTTGCCGTGATCAGCCATACGGGAGCTTATGAGGACCGGCTGACGGTGATCGAAGATTACCGCGGGCTGGCGTATCGATCTCCGCTGCTGGGCGGTTGCATGGCGTTCTTCCTGATCTCGCTCATCGGGATTCCATTTACTGGCGGATTTTTCGGTAAGTTCTATGTTTTCAGCGCGGCGCTCCACGCTGGGATGGTGTGGCTGGCCATTATCGGTTTGATTAACAGCGGGATAGCGGCCTTCTACTATCTGCGGGTGGTTGGGGCGGTCTATTCAAAGCCGGCCGAGAATGCTCCGGTGATGACAGTTTCGTCGCCTTCGGTGGCTCTGGTGGTGGCGCTGGTCCTGACGATTGGGGCAACGCTGGTGCTGGGCATTGTGCCGGGGCGAATTCTCTCCGGGGCGCGGTCGGCGGCGGCAACCTTCTCGGGCAGCTCAACGGCGGTCGCGGCGAGTCCGGCGGTGGCGGAGCGGTAGGGCCTGGTGTGCGACGGCTCGGCCCCCTGGGTTGCATGAAGAGTACACTTGATTGATTTTTCGGCGGTTCCCGAGGGGGTAACCTTGGTTATCTGGTGTAACTCCTTGCCCCAACATCAGATGGGAGACGGCCGTCGATGATCAGCTGACGGCTGTCGGTGATCAGGCGGCGGCTGCGACGGATGAAGTGACCTGTTTTCAGTTAGTAAGGCGACGGCTGTGTATGAACAACTGGCGGCTGCGAGGATGAGTGGGTGAAAAGCTCGGTTAGCGCGAGCTGCGCAGGGAATAGATCGCTCCCTTGTTGCGCATTTATTCGGAACTAGCTCCGATTCGCCTATCTTCTTTCTTAGCCTAAATTCAGGATAGCAGTCCGAGCAAGTTATTGTGCCAACAATTTTGCGATCTCACCGCCTATAACCCATCTGGAATGTGCGCATGTGACTTTGGTGCGGCGGGGCGAGACTTGACGGCTTTCGACGGGGCCTGCAGAATCGTGCGGTACGCTCGTTTTGTTTGCGGGTAGCCCCATCCACCGGTTTCGCGGCGGATGGGGAGGGGATTCAGAGGCGGAAGTAGACGCCGATCATGGGTTCGGCGGTGTGGGTCCAGCTGCTGGCGCCTTGAGCGACGCCAGGGATGAGGTAGGGAGTTTGGTAGAAGTCTCCGCGGTACTGGAGGCGGATCCCCATATGGGGCAGTTCCGCGAAATCCAGACCCGCGCCATAGACATAGACCGGCGAGACGTCTGAGATGGTCTTCATGCCGGAGACCTGCGCGCTGGTGGGTTTGATCCAGATCGCTCCCGCGCCGGCCACGCCGAACGGCCGGAGTTTGCCGACTTTCATGGAAGGAATCCAATCGACCGTAAACTGTTGGGCATGGGCGGATGCAGAAGCGGAGTCTGACCCGGCCCTTACGTAGTTTGCGCAGTAGGGGGCACCGGGCGTGCAGGTATTGCCATAGCCACTGCTGTAGTTTTGGTTAGCGGGACGGAAGGAGTATGTCGCTTCGATTCCGATGAGCGGAGCGAAGATATGGCGGACTTCCACCATGACGCCTGCCGCGGATTTGGTGGACTGGGTGACATTTGAAGTGGTTGTCCTAAACCCGTTGGAGACTGAGGACGACGTATTAACCGATTTGCTGAATGCGGCGTAGAGATTCGCGGCGACATCCGTCTGTGCGTGGAGTGAAGCTGAGCCCAATACTATCGATACTGCCGCTGCGAAAATCCCGAACATGTGCCTTTTGAACACGTGAGCCTCCTTGCTGGTTCGGCGGATAACTTCGTTTTCGTGGGCGCAGGAAAACCTCTGAGCATCGGTGATGCTGGCGTCGTCAGAGGCGGAAGTAGACGCCGATCATGGGTTCGGCGGTGTGGGTCCAGCTGTTGGTATTGCCGTCGACCTGTGTCGTTGTGACAAGGAGGTCGGGAGCTTTGTAGATGTCTCCGCGGTACTGGAGGCGCAGGCCGAGATGGGGCAGTGTCGCGATATCCAGGCCCGCTCCGTAGACGTAGACGCTGCTGGTGCTGGAGGAGGTGTTGCCGGGAGTGAAGATATTGGATACGGGGACCTGGCTGCTGGTGGGGCTGACCCAGAGTGCTCCGACGCCGGCGACGCCAAAGGGGCGGAGCTTGCCGATTTTCATGGACGGGATCCAGTCCACGGTGAACTGCTGGGAGTGGGCGGAGACGGAAGCGGCGCTCGGGGCAGTCAGGGCTACCGAATACTTTTGCGGGGCTGGAACGAAGCCGTACTTCTGATTGGCGGGATGGAACGAGTACGTTGCTTCAACCCCGATGAGCGGAGCGAAGAAGTGGCGGACTTCGAGCATGACCCCGACGGAATTTCTGGTGGTCTGGCTGACGCCGAACGTCGGAGAGTAGCTTCCGGGTACGACATAGGAAGAGGTACCGTTGGTGGATTTGTTGATGGTTGCGTAGAGATTTGCGGCGACATCCGTCTGCGCGTGGAGTGAAGCTGAGCCCAGTGCTACCGATACTGCCGCTACGAAAAGCCTGAACAGGTGCCTTTTGAACACGTGAGCCTCCTTGCTAATTCGGCAGATAACTTCGTTTTCGTGGGCGTAACCGATTGTACGCTTCGCGGAGAAGAAAGCCGGAGGCTAAAGCGCATTTCAGTTGCGATCCCGGGACAGGGGCATATCCCGGTCTATCCCCTGTTCTGCCGCGCAAGGCTATTGTTGGGCTGGGGTGAGTGATGACGTTGCTTCTCCCCTCTGCCAACGGCGGGCAGAGTTGGAGAACCGATGTGGAGCACCGGTTAGGTCAGGCGGCAGTCGCCTGGCGGTCGCGGACGATTTCGACGGAGCAGGGGGCGTGGCGGCTGACGGTGTCGGCGACGGATCCGAGGAGGTGACGGAGGAGGACGCCGCGGCCGTGGGAGCCCATGAGGATGAGGTCGGCGTGCCATGCAGCGGCTTCGGCGAGGATGGCGTCCACGGGCGAACCCTCGGCGATCTTTGCGCTCACTTCGAGCGCGGGAGCGGAGGAGCGGATGCGGGCCGCGGCATCCTCGGCATCGCGGCGGGCATAGCTCAGCTCCATTTCCAGGGATTCAAAGTGGAGGGTTTGAGCGGCGCGGGTGGGAGCGATGAGGGGACTGGCGACGGCGACGGAGAGGACTTCGACCTGGGTTCCGGAGGGCCAGGGGCGGCGGAGGAACTCGTCGATGGTGATGGCGCTGTGGCGGGAGCCGTCGATGGGGAGAAGGATTCTCATGGGGCACCTCCCGGAGTGGTATTGTGCGCCGGGTTGGGAGGTGAGGCGGTGACGGGGGTCACAGGGGATTTTCTTCCCGCCTCTTTGCGGGAGACGGGGCAGCCGGAGTAGTAGCTCAGATTTGGATTGGTGGCAGGGGTGGGAAAGGCGGATGCTTCGCATTGTCCCGCCTCCCAACTGCCGGGAGACGGGGCAGCC
>DAHVZZ010000397.1:0-5409 GCA_027323785.1 Acidobacterium sp.
ACTGGTTTCCGCACCGTGGGTGCTGCGTCCCTCGAAGCAGTCGAGGCGGATTCTGGATATTGTGCAAAGCAATCGCCCGCAGCGCGAGACCGTGAGCCAGCGGGAAGTAACGAAGGACCGGCTGTTTTCCGTGGCGCGCACGCTGCGCGCGCGTATGGGCCTGACCGAGGACGAGAAGCTGCGGCAACGGTTCATTGCGGCCGGGCTTCGGGGATCCAGCAAGATGGAGGTCTATTTTGCCGCGCGCATGATGCTGCCGCTGCTTGGAGTGATCGGCGGCAGCTTCGTCCATGGGAATACGTTCTTCTGGTGTATCTGTCTGGCGGGGGTGGGGTACCTGGGGCCGGATATTTGGCTGACGCGATCGGTTCGCGCGCGCACGAAGCGGCTGCAGCGAGGTATTCCGGACGCCATCGATCTGCTGGTGATCTGCGTGGAGGCGGGGCTGGGGCTGGATCAGGCAATTCTGCGCGTCGGGCAGGAACTGGCAGTGAGCTATCCGGAGATCAACGAAGAGTTTACGCAAATCAATCTGGAACAGCGCGCCGGGAAGGCTCGCATCGATGCGTGGCAGAGTCTGGCCGACCGGACCAAGCTTGAGGAATTCAAGGCGCTTGTGGCCATGCTGACGCAGACGGATCGGTTTGGAACGCCGATTGTTCGCGCGCTCAGCCGCTACTCGGAGGAACTGAGAACCAGCCGCCGGCAAAAAGCTGAAGAGGCCGCGGCCAAGACGAAAGTGAAGATTCTCTTTCCTCTGATCTTTTTTATCTTTCCGTGTATTTTCATCGTCCTCCTCGGACCCGCGATTTTGAGTCTGTCGAGGTCATTCAAATAAACGTCTCTCGAAGGGAGAGCCCAACCCCCAGGTGCGCACCGCATGGGCACCGGAAAGGAAACTGCAATGGACAACGTTACCCTGATTCGAGTGATTTTTGGAATCGCAGCCGTCATCGTGCTGGGAGTGATCATCTATCGCCGCAAACGGAAGGCCGCCTAGGCTGACTATGGCAGTGAGTAGGCTTCGGGCCTGATTTGCGGCGGTTCGCCGGGAAAGGAGATATGGCAATGGGCGACACTTTGCTCATTCAGGTAGCTGCTGGCGCACTGGCTGTTGTCGTGCTCGGCGTAATCATCTATCGCAGAAAGAGAATGGCGTAGACTGCCGCTCTCGCATTTTGTCAGCCCCGGCTGTTTCGATGTCAGCCTGCTGATTCGTACAGTTTTATTGCGCGGCCGGTTTTGCAGCCACGACAGTGCGGTTGTGTGTCTCCGCGCAACGAAAGGATAGCTCCGTCCCTGGAACTTCAGGGCCCAACCCATGAAACTGCTTACCATCACGATCCCCGGGAAGGCCGTGACTGTCGGGTCGCGTATCGGTCTCGCCGATACCTCCCTCACCCGACTGTTCGGTCTTCTTGGAAAGCGGGGTATCGAAGCCGGCAGCGGGATTCTGATTCGACCGTCTTCCGGAGTGCATACCTTTTTTATGCTGTTTCCCATCGATGTGGTTGCTCTCGACCGCAACCTTCGCGTCCGGAAATTGTGGCGCAGGATGGGGCCTTTCCGGCTGACGAGCGTCAGCCTCAAGACTCAATCGGTTCTGGAACTGGCTCCCGGTCAGATCGATGCGTGCGGTATCGAGGTCGGCGATCAGCTTGCCATCGCGAATTAGGCGGCCGGTGAGCACGTTCTGAACCACCGGGCGTTTTCGAGTGCACATCTTGTGATCGATAATGGTCTGCGGAGCAGGACGGCATTCACCGCACGGATATAACCCGGTTACAGCTGCGCATTCGCGGCGTCGTGCAGGGCGTCGGCTTTCGCCCTTATGTTTACAATCTGGCGCGTCGCTTCGGGCTGGGGGGATTCGTCCTCAATTCAGGCCGAGGCGTGTTCATTGAGATTGAAGGCCCACAGGAAGGGCTGGAAGCATTCATCGCCGCGTTGCCCGCGGAAGCGCCGCCGCTGGTCCGAATTGCGGAGATCAGCCGGAGCGCGGTGCCCGTGCTGGGCGATACGGAATTTGCGATCCGCCAGAGCGAGGCCGAGGGTTCCGCATTCGCGCTGATCCCGCCGGACATCTGCGTCTGCGCGGAGTGTCTGGCGGACTCGCGCGATCCGGAGAATCGGCGCTTTGAATATCCCTTTACGAACTGCACGAACTGCGGGCCGCGGTACAGCATCATCGTCGATATTCCGTATGACAGGCCGCTGACGACGATGGCTGAGTTTGCGATGTGCGAGGATTGCCGTCGCGAGTACGAGGATGCCGGAAATCGCCGTTTTCACGCACAGCCCAACGCATGCCCGGTTTGCGGGCCGCGCCTGATGTTTTCCGCGCCGGGAGGGGCGGAGTTTGCTGACGACGCGGCGCGCACGGTCCTGGAGAAGGCGGCGGAGGTGCTAGGCTCGGGCGGGATTGTCGCGTGGAAGGGGCTTGGCGGCTATCAGCTTGCGTGCGATGCTCGCCAGGATTCAGCGGTGCAGGAGTTGCGCCGGCGGAAGCGCCGCAACGAGAAGCCGTTTGCGGTCATGGTTGCCGATGTGGCTGCCGCCGCGGGATTCTGCGACTTATCGGATCAGGAGCGCGTGGTTCTGGCGAGTCCGGAGCGTCCGATCGTTCTGGTGCGCCGTCGCGCCGATTGCGGGCTCTCCGATTTCATCTCTCCGGGCAATCCGGCTACCGGCGTGATGCTGCCGTGCACCCCGATGCACGATCTGCTGTTCCGCATTCTGCGCCAGCGGTGGAAGGCGGAGCCGGCGCTGATCATGACCAGCGGGAACATCAGCGAGGAGCCGATTGCGATTGAGAACGACGAGGCGGAGAGGCGTCTGACCGGAGTGGCCGATATTTTTGTCCACCACAACCGGCGCATCCATACGCGCGTGGACGATTCCGTGGTTCGCGTGGTTACGGGCGGGACGATGATTCTGCGTCGCGCTCGCGGATATGCGCCGCGGCCAGTATGGCTGAACCGGGGGGACGCGGAGGTGCTGGCGTGCGGTGCGCAGCAGAAGAACACGCTGTGCCTGACGCGCGCGGGTTTTGCGCTGCCGAGCCAGCATCTGGGCGATCTGGAGAATTTTGAGACGCTGGAGTTTTTCGAGGAGACGCTGGCGCGGATGTCGAGGCTCTTCCATGTCGTGCCTACGGCGGTGGCGCACGATCTGCATCCCGGCTACCTGAGCACGCAGTTTGCGGTGAAGGCGGAGGGGCTGCGGCGGATTGGGGTGCAACACCACCACGCGCACATTGCAGCGTGCATGGCCGAACATCAGCTGGAGGGCCGGGTGATCGGGGTGGCGTGGGATGGCACGGGGCTGGGAACGGATGGCACGATCTGGGGGGGCGAGTTTCTGATTGCCGACTGCATTGGCTTCGAGCGCTTTGCGCGTCTTCGACCGGTGCTGCTGGCTGGAGGAGATTCGGCGGTGCGGGAGCCGTGGCGCATTGCGCGCAGCTATCTGCTGGATGCCTATGATGGCGCGCTTCCCGCTCTGGCGGTTCTGGAGGAGATGGCGCCGGCAGAGCGAGTGCGGATTGTGGATTCGATGCTGCGGCGCGGAGTGAATGCCATTCCTACGTCTTCAGCGGGCCGGCTGTTCGATGCGGTCGCTTCGCTGATCGGGCTGCGGCATTCGGTGTCGTTCGAGGGCCAGGCGGCGATGATGCTGGAAGCGGCGGCGGCAGATGAAGGCGAGCTGAAGCCGTATCCGTTCAGCGTGAGCGGAGCTGCTCCAGCCGATGTGGATTTGCGGCCGATGATCGTGGCGGTGGTTGAGGAGCTGCGGCGCGGCGAGGGATGGGGACGCATCGCCGCGCGCTTTCACGCTACGCTGGCGGCCGCGATCAACGAGGTCTGCGGCCGGATGCGCAGTGCGACGCAGCTTAACCGCGTGTGCCTGAGCGGCGGCTGCTTCCAGAACGCGCTGCTGCTGGCGGGCAGCGTGCGCGCGCTGAAGGCGGACGGTTTCGAGGTATTCACGCATCGCGAGGTCCCCGCCAACGACGGCGGCATCTCGCTGGGCCAGGCTGCGATCGCATGCGAGATGCTGCGCCGCGAATCGGAGAGCTGAATTCGCGGCGGGTTGGGCAGCACTATGCGGTTTTGGAATGCTGCTCCTTCAGGTCTTTGAGCAGCGACTCAATGTGGTCTTCGCGCTCCAAAGCCGCGAAGCGATTTTCCAGCGATTCACGTTCGGTCAGCTCGCGCGTGGCGGCGTTTCGGGCGTCGGCGGTGTCGATGCGGGCTTTCATGCGATCAATGCTCAGGGAGCGGTCCGCTTTGGAGATGGCCTCGTGCGCGGCCTGAGCGCGGCCGACGGTGCGGGCGCGGCGATGCTCGGCGATCAGCAGGTCGCAGCGGCTACGCGTCTCCTGGAGTTTCTGCTCGAGACGCCGCAGAGCGGTTTTCAGCGTGTCGACTTCGACGCGCTGATCCTCAAGCTGCTGCATGAAGCTGGCGGCCATGTGGCGGCTGGTGAGGACGCGTTCGAGCGCGGCGCGGGCGAGCTGATCGTCGCCTTTGCGGACGGCAAGCTCGGCTTTGCGATTCCACTCGGCTTCAGCGGTCTCATGATCCTTACGCTTTTTTTCGAGCAGATGCTCGTCCGCGATGGCGA
This sequence comes from Acidobacterium sp., assembly GCA_027323785.1. Classification (GTDB taxonomy): domain Bacteria; phylum Acidobacteriota; class Terriglobia; order Terriglobales; family Acidobacteriaceae; genus Palsa-343. The sequence continues at coordinate 4,627 of DAHVZZ010000397.1, forward strand.
TTGCCACCTGTGTCTTGACCTGCATGTGCTGATTCTCCATATCGAGGATCAGCTGTTTCATCATTGTTTCGGGGTCTTCCGCTTTATCGACGAGATCATTGAGATTCGCCCGGAGCAGCGTACCAACCCGTTCGAGGAGCGCCATTTTTCCCTTCCTCCAGAGTGCCGGGACAGCGGCGAGAGGCGGCCGTCCCATGTATTGAAATGCGTTGAACTACCTTCCATCCACAACAGGAATGACTGTCGCGTGCTTGTTGTCGATCTGTTTCACTTTGGCGCAGCTCCCAGAACGTCGAAGAGCCGGTCGGCCAGTCCCGGCGTATTGATGACCGATTCCAAGAGCAGGAGACAGCGGCGGGAGTCTTCGTGTCGCGCGAGGGAGAGCAAGGCGCGGCGGAGTTCGGGATCGCGGCGGAAGCGCTCCGCGCCGCTGACGAGCCAGAGGTCGAGCTTGTCCTCAAGAGCTCGCGCGTCGCTGAGCAGCTCCGCGTGATAGCCCTCCGGATCATCGACAAGATAACCGGGATGAACTTTGAAGAATTTCGCCAGGATCTGGCGCGTGGTGTTGGTGAGGTGCGGACGGACGCCGCTTTCGATTTGGGAGAGATAACTCTGGCTGAAGGAGGAGCCGGTCTCCGCCAAGATGGCGCGGATGAGCTCCTGCTGGGTCATGGCACGGTTCATGCCGCGCAGATTGCCTTCAACTTCCCGGAGGTACCGAATTTTTTCGCCAAGCTTCATGAGTGGTATTGCAATACGCAATTACTGTATCGCATTATGCGA